>CAJXOV010000105.1 GCA_913057815.1 uncultured Flavobacteriales bacterium | reverse complement strand
GACTTCAATTTCAGGTCAGAAGGCTGTAGCTTGTGTTTCGAAAAAGGATGTATCTAATTTCAAATTGAGAAAAGGTATGCCGATAGCGACTAAAGTAACACTTAGAAGAGAAAAGATGTATGAGTTTCTTGATAGGTTGATTGCTGTGTCTTTGCCTCGAACTAGAGATTTTAGAGGTGTGAAAAATTCAGGATTTGATGGTAGAGGTAACTTTACATTTGGAGTCAAAGAACAAATTATTTTTCCAGAAATAGATATCGATAAGATAAAAGATATAAATGGGATGGATATTACCATAGTAACTTCAGCTAAAACTGATGAAGAGGCTAAGGCATTGTTAACCGCGTTTGGTTTTCCATTCAATAAAAATTAATACCAATGGCTAAGGAATCAATGAAAGCGCGTGAGAGAAAGCGTGAAAGATTAGTTGAAGTGTACGCTGAAAAAAGAGCAGCTCTTAAAGAAGCTGGTGATTGGGAAGCGTTGCAAAAGTTACCTAGAAATTCTGCAAAAGTGAGATTACATAATAGATGTAATTTAACTGGAAGACCTAGAGGATACATGAGACAATTCGGAATATCAAGAGTTACCTTCAGAGAGATGGCTAACAAAGGATTGATACCGGGAGTTAAAAAAGCCAGTTGGTAAGAACAATATTAAATTAATTAAGGATGTATACTGATCCAATAGCAGATTACTTAACAAGAATAAGAAATGCACAAAGTGCAGGTCACAGAATGGTAGAAATACCTGGTTCTAACATTAAAAGAGCCATGACAGAAATTTTATTCGACAAAGGTTATATTTTGAACTATAAGTTCGATGAAGATGATAAACAGGGAATTATTAAAATTGCTCTAAAATATCATCCTCAATCTAAGAGACCGGCAATAACTAAGATTCAAAGAATCAGTAAGCCAGGTTTAAGAAAGTACACGGGAGTAAGTTCAATTCCTAGAGTATTAAATGGATTGGGTATTGCAATAGTTTCTACGAGTAGAGGTGTAATCTCAAACAAGGAAGCTCAAAAAGCTAATGTTGGTGGAGAGGTTCTTTGCTACGTTTATTAATTACGTATAATAATAGCTAAATTATGTCAAGAATAGGAAAAGCTCCAGTGAGCATAGCTAAAGGAGTAGAAGTGTCCATTAAGGATAATGTTATTACCGTAAAAGGTCCTAAAGGAGAGTTGTCTCAGGAAATGGATTCTTCAATTACAGTAAAACAAGAGGGAGATGCAGTGGTTTTTGAAAGAAAATCCGATCACCCAGACCACAGAGCTAAACACGGTTTATATAGAGCATTGGTTGCTAATATGATTGTAGGTGTTAGTGAAGGTTATAAGAAGCAGTTGGAATTGGTGGGTGTTGGGTTTAGAGCTAAAACATCAGGTCAGCAATTGGAACTTTCTTTAGGATTTTCACACCCTATTATTTTTGACCTTCCAAAAGAAATTAAGGTTTCTGCGGAAACAGAGAAAGGAAAGAATCCTATAGTAACGTTTGAATCTCATGATAAACAGCTTATTGGTCAAGTGGCCTCTAAGATTAGATCATTGAGAAAGCCAGAGCCATATAAAGGTAAAGGTGTTAAGTATGTAGGAGAGTATATAAGAAGAAAAGCTGGTAAAGCAGCTGCTAAATAATTTGTAAGATGGCTACGAATAGTAAAGTTCTTAGAAGAACAAAAATTAAAAGTAGAGTTAGAGGAAAAATCTTCGGAACTCCAGATACTCCTAGACTAGCGGTTTTTAGAAGTAACAAACAGATTTACGCTCAGATAATTGATGATGTGAATGGTGTTACGTTGGCTGCTGCTGGTTCAGTAAAAATAAAGGAGGCTCAGTCAGTGAATAAAGTTGATCAAGCGGGAATGGTTGGTAAAGCTATCGCTGAAGTCGCTAAAGGAAAAGATATAGAAAATGTTGTCTTCGATAGAAGTGGTTATTTATATCATGGTAGAATCAAAAGTCTAGCTGACGCTGCTAGAGAAGCAGGATTAAAATTCTAAGAAAATGAGCACAAAGAAATTATTAAGGTCAAGTGAAATTGAGCTAAAAGATAAATTAGTTACTGTAAACAGGGTAACTAAGGTAACCAAGGGTGGTAGAACTTTTAGTTTTTCAGCAATAGTTGTTGTTGGAAATGAAAAAGGGATAGTTGGTCATGGTCTTGGAAAGGCAAAAGAGGTAGCTGAGGCAATAGCCAAAGCAATTGATGATGCTAAAAAGAATCTTGTTGAGGTTCCTGTATATAATGGAACAATCCCACACGAGCAATTAGGAAAATATGGTGGAGCTAAAGTTTTTGTAAAGCCGGCTTCTAATGGTACAGGTGTTATAGCGGGAGGAGCTATGAGAGCAGTACTTGAGTCAGTAGGTGTAAAAGATGTACTTGCTAAATCAAAAGGTTCTTCAAATCCACATAATGTGGTAAAGGCTACTATCGATGCATTAATGCAATTGAGAGATCCAAAAGAAGTAGCTGAATTGAGAGGAATATCAGTAAATAAAGTGTTTCACGGATAAAACGAAGCTATGAGTAAAGTTGTAATTACACAAGTACGAAGTACTATAGGAAAACCTAAAAGACAAAAGGATACCGTGAAGGCTTTAGGTTTGAAGAAATTGAATAGTCCTATTGAGAAGGAGGCAACTCCTCAAGTAATGGGAATGATTAATAAGGTTAAACATCTCTTAAAAGTAGAAGAGAAGTAGAAATTATATAACTCATTAAAGATGAATTTAAGTAATTTAACTCCAGCTGAAGGCTCTATTAAGAAGGGTAAAAGAATTGGACGTGGACAAGGATCTGGAAAAGGAGGAACTTCTACAAGAGGTCATAAAGGTGCAAAATCTAGATCAGGATACAAATCAAAGATTGGATTCGAGGGTGGTCAAATGCCACTTCAAAGAAGAGTTCCTAAGTTTGGTTTTAAAAATCGTAACCGTGTAGAGTATAAAGCGGTTAATCTTGATGCTATTCAGAAATTAGCGGATGAAATTAAGGTAAGTGAAATTACTCCTGAAATTTTGGTTGCAAATGGAGTAGCTAATAAAAAGGATTTGGTTAAAGTTCTTGGAAGAGGAGAGTTATCGGCCAAAGTTCAAGTTACTGCTCATAAGTTTTCAGAAACGGCTACTAAAGCTATTGAAGCTGCAGGTGGAACTATTGTAACATTATAAAAAACTATTTAATGAAGGGTTTCTTTCAAAAAGTCAAGGACATTTGGTCCATAGAGGAATTAAAAAAGAAGATTCTATTTACTTTAGGATTAGTCTTAATTTATAGAATCGGATCTTTTATAATTATTCCAGGTGTTGACAGTACTGCTTTAGAAAGTGGGTCGACTGGTGGTGGTGGATTAGGAGGTCTTTTGGATTTGTTTTCTGGAGGTGCCTTTTCAAGAGCCTCTATTTTTGCGTTAGGAATAATGCCATACATTTCTGCCTCTATTATTATGCAGTTAATGGGAATTGCAGTACCAGCGGTACAGAAAATGCAAAAGGAAGGAGAAAGTGGTAGAAAGAAACTAAATCAGTACACTAGATTTTTAACAATTGCTATTACGTTAGTGCAAGCTCCGGGGTATTTGGCATCTTCTGTAACGTCTGTTCAGGGAGCAGTACCTAATGTAGGGCCGTTCTGGTGGTTTACATCGGTTACGATTCTTACTTGCTGTACTTTATTTATTATGTGGTTAGGTGAAAAAATTACTGATAAAGGAATCGGAAATGGAATTTCTATAATCATTATGATTGGTATTATTGCAGGATTTCCAAGAGCAATTCTTGAGGAATGGGGAGCAGGTACACCTTTTTTCTTTTTAGTTGAAATAGCAGCATTCTTTTTAGTGATCGTTGCTAGTGTTGCTTTGGTTCAGGCAGTTAGGAGGGTTCCAGTTCATTTTGCCAAAAGCAACTTTGCTTCTGGTGAATTGCCAAAAGGAGAACAAGCTCGTAGTTTTATTCCACTAAAAGTTAATTCTTCGGGAGTAATGCCTATAATATTTGCACAGGCTATAATGTTTGTGCCATTGTATATGTCACAGAGTGAATTGTTCAGTGGGTCTACTTGGATTGCATCTTTGAGTAATTTTAACGGCTTTTGGTATAATATGATATTTGCATTAATGATTATCATATTTACATATTTCTATACAGCTATCACTGTTAATGTAAATCAGATCTCAGATGATATGAAGAGAAATGGGAGTTTTGTTCCTGGTATAAAGCCGGGAAGACCAACTGCTGAGTATTTGGATGAGATTTTGAGTAGAATAACATTGCCTGGTTCTGTATTCTTAGCACTAATCGCTATAATGCCAGCAATTGTGGCAAAGGAAAACTTAGGTTTAACAAATTCTCAAAATTTTGCGATATTCTTCGGAGGTACTTCACTGTTAATTATGGTGGGAGTAATTTTGGATACGTTGCAACAAATAGAGAGTCATTTGTTATCAAGACATTATGATGGTTTGATGCAAAGTGGAACTTTAAAGGGAAGAACAGGAATGCCTGTCAGTGGTATTACAGGATAGTGTATTTTTGCACTCCTTTTAGAAATGAGAAAAATTAATTATAGAACGGAAGAGGAGATTGAACTGATTAGAGAGAGTTCTTTACTTGTTGGGAAAACTTTAGCAGAGGTGGCTAAAAACATTAAGCCAGGTGTTACAACACTTGAACTTGATGCAATAGCCGAAGATTTTATTCGAAGTCATGATGCTGTACCTGGATTCAAAGGATACAATGATTTTCCAGGATCACTTTGTACTTCGGTGAATGATGAAGTTGTTCATGGGTTACCTACAAAAGAGGCTTTATGTGAAGGAGACATAGTTTCAGTTGATTGTGGAGTTTATAAGAATGGATACTGGGGAGATAGTGCGTATACTTTTTCTGTTGGTGAAATAGATGAGGAAGTGTCAAATCTATTAAAGAGAACTCAGGAGGCGTTGAAGCTTGCGATTGATGTTGCGGTATCTGGAAATAGAATAGGTGATATAGGGTTTGCGGTTCAGTCTTATACAGAGTCGTTTGGATACGGAGTAGTAAGAGAGCTTGTAGGTCATGGTCTTGGTACCGATTTACATGAGGCACCTGAAGTACCAAATTATGGTAGGAAGGGAAATGGTCCTAAGTTGGTAGAAGGAATGGTTTTGGCAATTGAGCCAATGATTAACCTGGGAGGAAAGTCGATAAGGCAAAAGAAAGACGGTTGGACTATTGTTACCGCAGATGGTAAACCATCAGCTCATTTTGAGCATGACATTGTAGTAAGAAAAGGCAAAGCTGAAGTTTTATCCACTTTTGAATACATAGAAGAAGTTTTAAAAACAATATAGAGTTTATGGCAAAACAGGCCTCAATAGAACAGGATGGTACAATAATCGAAGCATTATCTAACGCTAGATTTAGAGTAGAGTTAGAAAATGGACATGTGATATTGGCCCATATTTCTGGGAAAATGAGAATGTATTACATAAAGATACTTCCAGGAGACAAAGTTAAAGTGGCAATGTCACCTTACGATTTGACTAAAGGTCGTATTACGTTTAGATATAAATAGAAAAGATGAAGGTTAGAGCATCAATAAAGAAGAGATCTGCTGATTGTAAAATCGTTAAAAGAAAAGGCAGGTTGTATGTAATTAATAAAAAGAATCCTAGGTTTAAGCAACGTCAAGGATAATAATTATTAAAAGAAAAGAATTATGGCTAGAATAGCAGGTATAGATATTCCTAAGAACAAGAGAGGAGTAATTAGTCTAACATACATTTACGGAATCGGAAGTAGCAGAGCAGTCCAAATTTTGGAGAAAGCTGAAGTAAGCGCTAACAAGAAAGTCGATGAATGGGACGATGAGGAACTAGGTAAGATTAGATCAATTGTTACTGAAGAATTCAAGGTTGAAGGTGCTCTGAGATCAGAAGTTCAAATGAATATCAAGAGATTGATGGACATAGGATGTAATAGAGGTATTAGACATAGAGCGGGTTTACCGTTAAGAGGTCAACGTACTAAGAACAATTCTAGAACAAGAAAAGGAAAAAGAAAAACTGTAGCTAATAAGAAAAAAGCTACTAAATAATTGATAACGATTAAATCGTTGGACCATGGCTAAATCAAACGCGAAAAAGAAAAAGAATGTCAAAGTAGAAGCTGTAGGACAAGCTCATATACGAGCGAGTTTTAACAACATCATAATTTCTTTGACAAATACTCAGGGACAGGTTATATCTTGGTCTTCTGCGGGTAAAATGGGATTCAGAGGTTCTAAAAAGAATACTCCATACGCTGCACAACTTGCAGCTGAGGATTGTGCTAAAGAAGCTCATGAATACGGACTAAGAAAAGTGAAAGCTTATATAAAAGGTCCAGGTCAAGGTAGAGAGTCTGCCATTAGAACAATGCATAACAATGGAATTGAAGTTACTGAGATTATCGATGTAACACCAATGCCTCACAATGGTTGTCGACCACCAAAAAGAAGAAGAGTATAAATAGAAGAATATATTTGAAATGGCAAGATATACAGGACCAAAGTCAAAAATTGCAAGAAGGTTTAAAGAACCAATTTTTGGAGCAGATAAGGCTTTAGAGAAGAAAAGTTACCCTCCTGGGGTACACGGACCTAACAAAAGAAGAAATAAACAATCAGAATATGCTGTTCAATTGCTGGAGAAGCAAAAGGCAAAGTATACTTATGGGATTTTAGAAAAGCAATTTTCTAATTTGTTTAAAAAGGCTTCTTCTAAAGTAGGTATTACGGGTGAAATTTTACTTCAGCTTTGTGAGTCAAGATTGGATAACACTGTTTATAGAATGGGATTGTCTAATACGAGAAGTGGTGCAAGACAGTTAGTTGGACATAGACACATTACCGTTAACGGAGAACTAGTTAATATTCCATCATATCAGCTGAAAGCAGGAGATGTTGTTGGAGTTAGAGAAAAGTCTAAATCTTTACAAGCAATTACATCTTCGTTATCTACAGGAGTAAATGCGGGACATGATTGGCTTGACTGGAATTCTAATGATATGAGAGGTACATTCATAACAGTACCCCAGATGGACCAAATTCCAGAAAATATTAATGTACAGCTAATAGTAGAGCTTTACTCTAAATAAAAAATAACCCTATAAAAACTAAATATGGCAATTTTAGATTTCCAAAAGCCTGATAAAGTAATAATGATAGATTCGAATGACTTTCATGGTCAATTCGAGTTCAGACCGTTAGAACCAGGATTTGGTATTACAGTGGGAAATGCATTAAGAAGAATTTTATTATCTTCTTTAGAAGGGTTCGCTATTACATCGATTAAGATAGAAGGAGCTGATCACGAATTCTCTACTGTTAAAGGTATAGTAGAAGATGTAACTGAGATAGTACTTAATCTTAAGCAAGTAAGATTTAAGCAACAAATAGAAGGTACAAATGAGGAGACTGTTAATACTGTCTCTTATACACATCTCCGAGCCCACGAGACC
>CAJXOV010000104.1 GCA_913057815.1 uncultured Flavobacteriales bacterium | reverse complement strand
GATGTAGAGAGGTCTCGTGGGCTCGGAGATGTGTATAAGAGACAGCTTCTATATCTAAGGCTGAGATTTCGTCAACTTTAAAATCATATGTTTGAGAAAACTCTCTTAAGGTTTCTATATTCCCCTCTCTGTTTCTGCCGAAATGATGGTCATAACCTACAACCATAGTATGGACGTTTAGCACGTTTACCATGATGTCACGGACGTATTGCAACGCGCTAAGCCTACTAAAATCTCTTGAAAACGGATGAACAATAAGATGGTCTAAACCTGAGGCAGCTAATCGTTCTTTTTTTTCTTCTAAGGTGTTTAACAGCTTTAATCCATGGTCATTTGGGAATAAGACCATTCTAGGATGAGGAAAAAAAGTAAAGAGTACTGATTCCCCTTGACACTCATCAGCTAGCTGATTTAATTTTTTAAGAATTTTCTGATGCCCTAAATGAGCCCCATCAAATGTACCCGTGGTAACCACGGCATTGGTAATTTTGGTAACTGATTCTAAAGAATTGTGAACTTTCAAATCTACGGTGTCTTGAGGGGCAAATATAGGTATGAAATCATATGTTGAATATTGTGGATTACGAGTGGATAAAATAAATTGGAATCCCCATTGTCTATTACTGTTAACTCAGTATTTTTGCACGGATTTTCAAACCCCTCAATCGAACAGAAATGTCAGCGAACATTGGAAAAATATCTCAAGTAATCGGGCCAGTAGTGGATGTGAGTTTTGCTCAAGGAGCAGAACTACCTAAAATCCTAGATGCCTTAGTAGTAAAAAGAGAAGGTGAAGACCTTATTTTAGAATGCCAAAAGCATGTAGGAGAAGATACCATTAGAGCTATCTCTATGGATTCTACTGAAGGATTAAGCCGAGGTATGGAAGTGATCTCTACAGGAGATGCTATTCAAATGCCAGTAGGTGAGCAGATAAAAGGAAGATTGTTTAATGTAGTAGGAACTGCTATTGATGGAATTGGCCCTGTTTCAATGGAAGGTGGAAAAGGAATTCACAGAGAAGCTCCTAGATTCGAAGATCTTTCAACTTCATCAGAGATTCTTTTTACTGGAATTAAAGTTATTGACCTTATCGAGCCTTATTCTAAAGGTGGTAAGATTGGTTTGTTTGGTGGAGCAGGAGTAGGAAAGACTGTACTTATTATGGAATTGATCAACAACATAGCCAAAGGTTATGAAGGTCTTTCTGTATTTGCTGGAGTAGGTGAAAGAACTAGAGAAGGGAATGACCTTCTTAGAGAGATGATTGAGTCAGGTGTAATTAAGTACGGAAAAGAATTCGAAGAGTCTATGGAAGCTGGTGGCTGGGACTTAACTAAAGTAGATAAGAAGGAATTAGAATCTTCTCAAGCTACATTAGTTTTCGGTCAAATGAATGAGCCTCCTGGAGCTAGAGCTAGAGTAGCACTTTCAGGTCTTACAGTAGCTGAATACTTTAGAGATGGTGATGAAGAGTCAGGTGGTAGAGATATCCTTTTCTTCATTGATAACATCTTTAGATTTACACAAGCAGGTTCTGAGGTATCAGCACTTCTTGGAAGAATGCCTTCTGCAGTAGGTTACCAACCAACATTAGCTTCTGAAATGGGAGCCATGCAGGAAAGAATTACTTCTACTAAAAGAGGATCGATTACTTCTGTACAGGCAGTATATGTACCTGCAGATGATTTAACAGATCCTGCACCGGCTACTACATTCGCCCATTTAGATGCTACTACGGTACTTTCTAGAAAGATTGCTGAGCTTGGCATCTATCCAGCAGTAGATCCTCTAGATTCTACATCTAGAATCCTTACTGAAGAAATAGTAGGAGCTGAGCATTACAAATGTGCACAGGATGTAAAAGAAATTTTACAGAGATTAAAAGAACTACAGGATATTATAGCCATTTTAGGAATGGATGAATTATCTGATGAAGATAAAACAGCTGTTCACAGAGCTAGAAGGATCCAAAGATTCTTATCTCAACCTTTCCACGTAGCAGAGCAGTTTACTGGACTTAAAGGTGTATTGGTATCTATAGAAGAAACTATCAAAGGATTTAATATGATCTTAGATGGTAAAATGGATCAATATCCTGAGGCAGCATTCAACCTTAAAGGTTCTATAGAAGAAGTGGAAGAGGCTGGAAAGAAAATGTTAGCAGAAGCTTAATATTTAGATAAAAATGAAATTAGAAATTCTTACACCAGACGCTAAATTGTTCGAAGGAAATGCATCTTATGTGCAAGTTCCAGGTATAGATGGACAATTGGGAGTTTTAGACAATCATGCTGCACTTATTACTTCTTTAGGTAAAGGAAGTGTTAGGATTAAATCTGACGACAAGCCTACTGAGGTTTTGGAAGCTAGATTAGGAACGGCTACTGATTGTGATTACGCTTTCGATGTAAACGGAGGAACGGTAGAGATTCTAAATAATACTGTAGTTATTCTAGCAGAATAATACACTATTCGACATAAATTATTAGAAAGGTATTGCGCGTAGCAATACCTTTTTTTATTCATGGTGGTATGGTTCTCCTTTTAAAATAGTGAACCCTCTATAAAGCTGCTCCACAAAAAACAATCGAATCATCTGATGGCTAAAAGTCATCTCTGAAAGGGAGATTTTCTGTGTAGACATTTTAATAATATCATCACTGAACCCATAAGGCCCTCCTACTAAGAATACGATGGACTTAGTGCTGTTCAACATAAACTTCTCTAACCATTTGGAAAACGAAATTGAATTGAATTTTTTACCCCGTTCATCCAGTAAAATGATCGTATCTCCAGCGGAAAGATGTTTTTGAATAGCCTTAGATTCTATAGATTTTACATCCTTCTCTTTGGCTGATTTGGGAATTTTAACTGGAATCTCTATGTAATCTACTTTAGCATAGTGGACTAACCGTTTAAGATAGATATCAATCCCTTCTTTAAGGTATGGAAAACTTGTTTTACCAACTACTATGAACTTAACCTGCATGGGGCGAATCTAAGAAGAATCAATCTTCCAATTAACTTAAATATGCAGAAAAGAATGCTAGAATCTGAGCATTCCAACTATTGAACAATTCATCTCTTTTAGTCTCGGACCTAGCGAATTCTTCATTCTGTTTTTCTATGGCAGAGTTCAAAGGATCAATTAATCCATTCAAATGAGCAATGTCAGAAGAGGTTCTTTCTTCTTCTGGGATAGATTCAAAAACTCCTTGTGCCATCGAGAAGATATGTTTCTTTTCTATGGCTCTTAGAGCCAAAGGGAACACACTTTCTGATTCATACTTCAATTGTGTAATAATATTCACAGCGGCCATATATAACGCGTCATCTTCCATGAACCCATCTAATATCATTAATCGTCCTAAGCTTTCAGAACTGTATTCATTCAAAAGGACTAACTCTTCCTTAACTAGATCCATATTCTCTACCTTCAGAGCACTATAGACTTTTAATTTTTGATCATACACTTTGAAGTAGGCCAAGTATACCTGATTATAATAAGAAAGCGCTAAAGAGGCTTTTTCTATCTTTTTAGAAAGTGGACTCTTTTTCTTGGAAACTTCCATTTTATATCGTTCAGCAAATCGCATTAACTCAGAATCCAACCTATCTCCTGCTTCACTTAATCGTTCATTTGCTTTATTCTGAGACATTAAATACTTCTCCATGTCATAGAAAGAGCTCATAGATTTTCCCTCCAGTTTCCTAATATCCTTATAGTCATCTGTAAGAATATTATGTACTGTTTTTAAAAATACAGTCATAGAAACTTTAGCTGAAAGGTCACCGTAGTACCCTTCTTCTGAAACCATTCCTTTTCTGGTAGATTCAATTTTTTCAGCTAAAGAGTTGATCTTCGATTCTAATTCAGAAGTTGATCTATTCTGAACTGTCACCCGCAATACATTCCAAGTTTCGGTTCTAAATTCTTCTATTGAAGAAGTGACATCTTGAAGATAATGCAAGGCTTCTTCGGTAGATTGGCTAATGATAGAATTAGCCGCTAAACAGCTACAAAATAGAACAAGGAATTTTATCGAACGCATTTATCGGAAATGATTAGTTATCCTATAATACGTCACATCAACTCAATAGTTACTATAGCCATGTTTTACTCTTTACTAAAAACAAACTGCTTATTCCAATCAGAAGTTGAGCCCTTAATTTTTCCGATATATTCACCTGCTGAAAGCTGATCTACTTGAAACTTAACCAAATTATGCCCGTTTATAGCGTTGATTTTCTCAATATGAACTAGTCTACCGCTAGAGTCAAACACTTCTAAGCTCAGAATATCTGAAACCGCAGTATCAAACTCAATAAAAACTTCATCAATAGTTGGATTTGGGTATACCGTAATGGAGGAGGAGATTTCATGATCCTCTATTCCATTGATAGTTTGGTCACACTCATCAATGAAAATAATATCGGATGCTGAACAAGGATTGTTAGAACTAACAGAGTATGTTCCTCCTAAAAACACGGTGTATGTTTGACCAATGCTCCCATCTTGCCATTCATAATCACTAAATCCAACACCAGCATCTAGTACAATGGCTACTCCATCACATAAAGTTTGGTCAGGGCCTAAATCAATTTCCCCATCCACTTCACCTATAATTTCTATCTCATCGGTTACGAAACATCCTTGGTAATACCCTCTGGCTTCTACGGTTTGGGGTTCAGGACTATTCAGAGTAATACTTTGATCTATACTACCAGTGCTCCATAAATAATACTCGAAATCTGAAGGGATTTGCAGTGTAATACTTGGGTCTGAAGAACAATATCCTATATCATTCCCTAAATCTAAATCAGGAGCTTGAATTATGGATATATGAAGAGTATCCGTAATCTCTCCACAGTCTGAAGCTGTTTTGGCTATTAAAATAGCTTCTCCTACATCTGGAAAACTGCCAGAAACTGTTTGGTTAGGATTTACGCTAAACTCTCCACTCCCAGAAAACTCCCAATCAATATCCCCTTCTATGCAATCTGAGCCAAACACAGAAAACTCATGATCCATCCCTGCGCATATTATTTCGTCTCCGTCTATGATTATATCTTGTCCTGCTATATAAGCATGATAAAAATTACCAAACCCATTTATAAAAGCATTGGCAAAGACACCGTCCTGCTCAAAATTCATAGCATTACCCAATAGGTTTGGATTAGAAATAGTGGCCAAGGTTCCCGGAAATACCCGGTCCATATAAATCACATTGTCTTTTCCTTTCTGCATATCCTTTCCGAATAGTTGTATATCTGAGAAGAAAGAATTTGTATGAAAAGGCTTTAAAACATCTGGTAATGTTAAATCATACTGAAATAAGTTTATATCAAAATCTCCAGCAGATAGCATGTAAAGTACTTTTCCATTCGGAGAAAAGTCATGAGTTATTACTATATTATCATCTGGCAATTCGGTTCCCATATCTACCAAATTATCTACCATTCCTGTGGACTGATTAAACTCCATTAAATTCTTTTCATAAATCAATTTATCACCTTGAGGAGACACTTTTATAGCCTGAGCATACGCCCCTTGGCTCAATTCTAAATCTAACGAAGTCTCCACAGGTTCTGAGGATATGCCGGAATCTGTAATAAGATAGGATTTCAGCTTTCCTTCTTGTCTATCATAAAACACGAGCCATTTATCATTAAGGTTACAGTGCTTAATAATGTTTACATGCTCAGTTCCTGTAACTACTACTAGCTCATTCTTCACATCTGTGACTAAGCCTAATCCGTCATTAGCTTCTGAATCTATGATGCTATATCGTAATCCATTTGCAAAACTATTGAATTCACTATCTGTGGTAAAGAGATAATACTTGGTTTCATCTCCAGGAACTTTCAGAAACATGGTCCCAAAATGACTTGACTCATCTCCTAAAAGACCACTCCCATTTTCTACTATGTCATAGTTTCTATCAAATACAGCTACTCCATTACTCACAAATAATAAGTTACCAGCATCATCACAAATAGTCCCTTTGCAATGCCCTAAAGCGATCATAGGATCTTCAGGAATATAAGAGACCGGCTGGTCATTGAAATCAAAGCCGAATCCATTTCCAGAAGGATTAAACCAATGCCAAATATTATGTTCATTCCCTGATGTACAACTGCCTATTGATATATTCCAAACCTGAGAAGTAACCTCACATGTACCATTAGAAGCTACCATATATATTGATGAAATTCCCACTTCATCAAATGTGTAACTAAATTGTTCTGTATTACCAACCGAAACATTGTCTAAGAACCACTCAAAACTGTTTGCTCCAGTGGTGGTGGTAGAAAAATCAACGGTTCCACCTTCAGATACATTTGTGGTGTTAGGAATGACCTCAATGCTTATTGGGCAAACAACTTCAACAGGAAAAGTAAGAAACTGGTAGCATCCTGGAGTGTCATTGTTTAGCTCAAGTTCAACGATATACTCACCTTGCACGCTTGGTGAAAAAGTGAACGATTCGTTAGTGCTAACAGGAATCCCATTTAATGACCATTGCAACGCTGTATAATTTGAACTTAAATTATTATAAACAATAGATTCACCAACGTTAATAAAACTAGGAGTAGAAGCCACATTAGCAACTATAGGATCATCACAAGGAGGCGAACAATTGTCATCATCAAATAGGGAACTTCTAACCTCCAAGGCAGCATACATTCGTTCAGCCTGACCAAGTGTGAAAATGTCAAAACATAAAACACTGGAATAGTCCATATAGTTAGTTTGTTGATCGAACTGATCTCCTAATCCTCCTAGTTCTTCTGCTCTGAATGGATTGTTAACTGAAGTATCATCTTCATCTGTGCTGCACGAATTAGTACCATCAAAACAGAATACATTGAATAGATTTTGATCAGGAGGAGTATCACACACCATATCACCACTTGTGAGACAATCATCATTAGGGCATCCTCCTTGGAAAGTATGAAAGAGACCTAAATAATGTCCTGACTCATGAGCTACTACATTATTAGATGTTTGAGTAAAGCCAAAATATTCTGCCTCTATTACTATCCCATCAGAATCGGATCCATGCGAATCAGGAAAAGTGGAATAACCAACTACTCCAGGAGAATTATCTTCTCTAGTGATAGACTTTACCACCCAAATATTCAAATATTTTAAAGGATCCCACCTACTCAGATCTTTCAATGCCAAATCTTGAGAAGGAACCAACATATCGGTTAAGCTATTTTGGATATAATTGACGCCTTCAGAAAAATCTCCATTAGAATCTTTTTTAGCTAGACAAAATTGAATTGGAATCTCAGCTCCATCTGGATTAAATGAATCTCCGCTATTGGCATATGCTTCATTCAACCATTGGATGGCATTTTCAACTTGGTTTTGAGAAATGTTTTCTTCTCCACCATCATGAATAACGTGAACTACGGTTGGGATTACTTGAACTTCATTTGAGCCTCCTCCTGATCTGTCTCTTATACACATCTGACGCTGCCGACGAATAGAG
>CAJXOV010000103.1 GCA_913057815.1 uncultured Flavobacteriales bacterium | reverse complement strand
TCTCGTGGGCTCGGAGATGTGTATAAGAGACAGGAATCTGCTAAAAGAGAATTGGTTTCTTGAAGCTGAATGTCATCTTTAGTTAGCAAAAGGCTCTCTCTGGCTGTTCTTACCGCCAAAGTTATTTCAGCATAGTCCTGAGCTAGGGCAGGAGCCGCTGGCCAAGTCGTAATAGGTATGTCTAAAGTTTCGGAAGGAGTAGAAACATCAGAGACTACTCTGTATATATTCTCAGATTTAGAGTGCATGCCATCATAACTCAGTTCGAATGCTACATAAAGAAGCATTAAAAAACCAGCGGTCATGCCTATGGCTAACCCAAAGATGTTTATGGCAGAAAATCCACGTCTTCTCCATAAATTCCTGAATGCTATTTTGAAATAATTTTTTAACACGACTTTAAAGTTTAAATGAAGATGCTGGGATTAAAGAGTTCGATTGGTACTTTCTGTTACTATCTGCCCATCAAACAAATTGATAATTCTATGAGCATATTGAGAATCTCTATCGGAGTGTGTTACCATAACTATCGTGGTTCCTTCCTGATTCAGTTCTGTCAGTAAATCCATAACCTCTATTCCGTTTTTAGAATCCAGATTACCTGTAGGCTCATCTGCCAGGATTAGTTTCGGATTAGTTACTACAGCTCTGGCTATAGCTACACGCTGCTGCTGACCTCCAGAAAGCTGCTGAGGGAAATGCTTTACTCTGTGAGCTATTTTCATTCGTTCTAAGACAGCCATTACTTTTTCTTTTCGTTCAGTTTTTGGCATCTTTAGATAGATGAGAGGTAATTCTACATTTTCAAAAACGGTAAGCTCATCTATCAGATTAAAGCTTTGAAAGACGAAGCCTAAATTTCCTTTTCTCATTCCTGTTCTTTGGCTCTCTTTTAGGTTTCCGACTTCATTTTCATCAAAGAAATACTGACCCTCATTAGGATTGTCTAACATTCCTATGATATTCAAAAGCGTAGATTTCCCACATCCAGATGGTCCCATAATAGCTACGAATTCACCGTTAGCCACTTTGAAATTCACATTGTTCAGAGCTAGCGTTTCCACTTCTTCTGTTCTAAAGCTTTTCTTTATGTTTTCTATTCTTATCATGTTCTTTTATTTCTGTTCAAGGTATTAACCCTGTTTAAATCGTGTTTTTCTATAACCAAAGACTTTTTCGAGTTTTGATGTTTGATGATTGATGTTCGAGGCTTGATGTTAATTTTTAAAACTTCCAACTTCCAACTTCCAACTTCCAACTTCCAACTTCCAAACCCATCAACAGAGAAAAGGATGTCTAAAGTCTAAAGTCTAACATCTAGAGTCTTAAATCTTGAGTCTTATTTAATAATAATCTTATCAGCATCTCCAAAATTTGAATAATTAGAAGTAATTACCTTTTCTCCAGGTTCTAATCCCTCTAACAATTCGTAGTACTTTGAGTTTTGCTTTCCTAATCTAATATCTCTTTTGGTGGCTTCACCTTCTTCTTCATTCAGCACGAATATCCATTGTCCTCCGGTGCTCTGGAAGAAACTTCCTCTCGGTAAAAGCATAGCTTCATTAGATGCTCCTAGCTGCAGTTTTATATTATAACTCTGTCCAGCTCTTATGTTTTCTGGTTTGTCATCCACGAATACTAGGTCTACATTAAATCTTCCCCCTCTAACTTCTGGATAAACCTTTCTTAATCTCAGTTCATACTCTACACCATTTCTCTCTAGTGTAGCCGAAAGATCTCTTTTCACACGGTCTATGTAATGTTCATCTATGGCAGCTTCTATTTTAAAATTAGTCAGTACATTGATTTGACCTATTCGCTCACCTTGACCTATACTTTGTCCTATCTCAGCATCTAAAAAGCCCAGTTGGCCATCAGCAGGAGCACGTACATTTAGGTGGTCTATTCTCTCATAAACCATAGACAAGGTCTTTTTCATTCTAGCCAAATCGGAATCCAAATCCTTAAGTGAAGTGTTTTTTAACCTATTGTCTTGATCACTCTGCAGCTCAGCTATATCGAATTGTTTCTGAGCTAATTCATAGTTTTCTTGGGAAATTAAGTAGTCTTCTTTAGAGATCAGTTCTTCGTCATATAAAGATTGATTTTGCTCGTAATTTCTTTTTAAGCGTTGCAAATTATACTCAGTATTCACTAATTCTTTTCTTCCTGCTATGAGCCTATTGTCGAAAGTCAATTTTGTAGATCTTAAATCATTTTGCTTCAGAGCTAGGTTGTTTTCACTGGCCAGGATTTGTTCATACAATCCTCTGTTTTCTAAAGTTAGGATGATATCACCCTTCTTTACCATAGCACCTTCTTCTATGAGCTTCTGGGTAACTCGTCCTCCTTCATAAGCATCCATATAAATGGTACTGATAGGAGCTACGGTTCCGTTGATGGTAATAAAATCATCGAACTTCCCAGCTTTAATCGTGGCAATAGATAATTTTTCTTTTTCTATTCTAAAAGAATTAGCGGAGGTAGAAGAAATAATTTTCCATCCTACGAAAAGTACCAGTATAACCAGAGCTGCTATACCAATGTGCTTTGGCCTAATTCCTTTTTTCTTTTCTATCTTAATATCCATAATTACTTGGTAGAGTTTATGTTGAATACTGGTATTCCTTGGTAGAATTGAAGTGTTTTTTTCTGAACTTCTAGTCTGAGTTGTACCTGTAGGTTTTGATTTTGAGCAGCAGAATATAGATTTTTTGCTTGGAATAATTCTATAGCGCTGATAAGTCCTTTGTCATATCTTTTTTGAGCTGTATTGAAAGACAACTCACGAGCTTCTTCATTCAGTTTAGTAAGAACTAATTCCGATTGAGAAGCATCGTATTCTTGAACCAGCTGTTGAATGAGATTGTTCAATTCTTGCTTTTGAATGTTCAAGTTATTTATTTCTGTCAATGCTTGAATTTTTTGTTGGCTTATGTTAGATCTGTTTCTCCACTTATTAAGAATAGGAATGTTTAGAGAGAGTCCTACATATTGAGAAGCATTCCCTTCTATCTGATCGTTGAATTTTATGGTTTCTCCCAGTGGGTTTCTATTGGTTTCAAAATATCCAGTGTTGTAACCAGCGAATAATACTAAAGAAGGATAAAGTCCACCTCGGGCTATATCCACTTGTTTCTCTGCTGATAGTAAACGTAACTCTTGTGCTTTTATCATAGGCATAAAATTTACGGCTTGTTTATATACTTCTTCAGAAGAAGTGCTGATAGTCGTTAGCAGTTCAGGGGTGAATTCTGTAATCTCTAGCTGAGCGTTTCCTTCTAGGTTCATGAGCTGAGCCAAAGCTAAATTTGCCGATTTCAGTTGGTTCTTACTTCTAGTAACTTCTAATTGATCACTTACTAGGATAGTTTGAGCATCATATCTGTTTGAAGCAGCCTGAGTGCCTATTTCTATCTGTTTGTTGACTAAATCCAAATTGTTTTGAGAGATGTTTTCTTGCTCTTCATTTATTTTCACTAATCCTTTAAAGTAGCTTACATCATAATAAGCAGTCATCACTCTAAAAGCCAAAAGATGTTTTTCTTGTAACGCAGTTTCCTGAGAAGCTAGCTTTAGAAATTTAGAAGAAGCTATAGAATTCTTCGTTTGAAAACCCTGAAATAAATCTAGAGTAGCATCTATGGAGTAGTTATTCGAAAAGAAATCATTCGTCACCACAGAGTTGGTGTTAGGATCTATAGACCTACCATATCTGATACTGTATCCAGCGTTTCCGCTAATGTTAGGCAGAAGTTCTCTTACAGATTGCTTATAGCTTTCTTCAGATGACATCGCCTGAAATTTGGTGTTGTCTAACTGAAGGTTGTTTTCTAATGCGTATGCTACACAGTCTTCCAAACTCCATTTTTTCTGAGCTGTAGCTGAAAATGCTACTAGAATGAGAGTGAAAAGAGTTATGTATTTTATGATGTTCATATAAACGTGTTGTGCCAAAGGCATTACTAAGGCCGTGCCTAATATTTAAAGTGTTGTTATTTAGTAGTGTACGCGAATTTGTGTGAGTGGTGCAGTGAGTTTGTGTAAAATAATTTAACAGTGGCTGTCAATATTTTTTACTCGCTATTCAACTGGCATCAAATTACCGTTTGGTTGTATCTATGATTAAAGAGTTAGGAACTCCAGACTGAATACTTTCAGACGTAGAGACTAGAACTAAGATTCTCTCTTTTGACTGATGATTTACGTAAGCACCTTTGGAAACTAAATATTTAATTACACGCTTGTGTCCGTTAGAAGCTGCTAACGCTAGAGGGGTATTTATGGTATCATTTGCATAATTGATTAGAGCTCCTTCTTCTACTAATAATTTTACCGTTCCTAAATGCCCGTTTCTAGCTGCTATAGATAGTGCAGTCCCTTTTCCGTCATTGCCAGTATTAATATCTGCACCTAGAAAAAGCAATAATTTCACTGTTCCGGCTCTTCCACTTTTAGCAGCTGTAAATAGTGGAGTTTCATTTTTGAAGTTTTCACTGTTGAGGTTTACACCTTGATGGGCTAAAAATTTAATTCTTTCCATTTTTCCTTTTTTAGCAGCATCTATCAATGCCAATTCCAAAAATCTTTCTTTAGCTTGAGAATATGCTAAACAGTCTTGTGTTTCATAAGAAATGCAGTTAGTGCTGTTCGTGACTGAACATGGAGTAGAATTATTCTGTGCTTGAGTTGAAATGGAGAAGCCTAATAAAGCCAAGCCGATTACTGATGTTTTAATTGAATTTTTCATGATATTATTTTTATGTGAATTGATGTGCCAAACAGTAGGCATAGCGTGTGCCTAAAAACATAAATAATTGGTATTTAGCGGTTAAGTTTGTTCTTGACCGTGCCAAACTCTAGTGTGGTGTAAAATATATGTACACAAAACGTAAATATTTTTTACACTCTGCCGCCTCTTTTGAATAAATTGAATAGTTTTGGATTCAGTTATGCGTTGCAACGCGCACCTAAAAAGACTGTAAATGACTGATGCACGAATACTAGTAGTAGATGATAATAAAAGTGTGCTAAGCGCTTTAGAAATTTTGCTGCAATTTGAATTCAATGAAGTGGAGACTATAAGTAATCCAAATCAAATCTCCTCTTACCCAAATTTAAAATCTGTAGATATCATTTTATTGGATATGAATTTTTCTGCTGGTGTAAATACTGGAAATGAAGGGTTGTTTTGGTTAAATGAGATTAAAAAGATGGCTCCGGAAACATCTGTAATCATGATGACAGCGTACGGAGCTGTGGACTTAGCTGTAGATGCTTTGAAGAAAGGCGCGGCTGACTTCATATTAAAGCCATGGAATAATGACAAGCTTATGCATACCATTAATTCTGCATTAAAGCTTAGAAAATCTAAAAGAGAAATAGATAGGCTCAAAGCCAATCAAAGCAATCTAAAACAGTTCATCAATCAAAAATCCAACACTATTATCGGGAATTCGGCAGCTTTAAATCAGTTGCTAACCTTAACCCGCAAGGTGGCTAAAACAGATGTAACGGTTCTTATTACAGGCGAAAACGGGACAGGAAAAGAGGTTATAGCTAGAGAATTACACCAGTGCTCTGAACGAAAAAACGAAGTGTTTATAAACGTAGACATGGGAACCATTTCTGAATCTCTGTTTGAAAGTGAGCTTTTTGGTCATAAAAAAGGAGCGTTTACAGATGCTAAAGAGGACCGTGCAGGTAAATTCGAAGCTGCTAATGGAGGAACACTTTTCTTAGATGAAATTGGAAATCTCTCTCTGCAAATGCAAGCCAAACTTCTTTCTGTGATTCAAAACAGAGAGATAGTACGAGTAGGATCGAACAAGAGTATTTCGGTTGACATTCGGCTGATCTGTGCTACTAACTGTGACCTAGATCAGATGGTGGCAGATGGCCTATTCAGAGAAGATTTGCTTTACAGAATAAACACTATTCATGTGGAAGTACCTGCCTTAAGAGACCGTGGAGATGATGTACTGATTCTTTCCGACTTTTTTCTTCAGAAATTTGCTTCCAAATACGGAAAACCCAAACTGAAGATCAATGACAAAGCACAGCAAAAATTACTAGGTTACGAGTGGCCTGGAAACATAAGAGAACTCCAACATACCATGGAGAGGGCAGTAATTTTAGGAGAAGGAGATGTGTTAAAACCATCTGATTTTCTACTAAAACCATCTGGAGGAACAGCTCACAGTTCTAAGGCTGCTACTTTAGAAGAGATGGAAAAAATCATGATCATGGGAGCTATAGACAAGCATGAAGGGAATTACACTGCTGCAGCTAATGAGTTAGGTGTAACTAGACAAACGCTCTATAACAAGATGAAACGCATAGATGAAACTTTGAAGAATGGCAAGTAATAATTACTACATACGGTTGATTTTTAGGGTGTGTATGGTTACCCTTTTCTGTTTCGGAGCTGCTTATGCTTGGTTTTCAGATAATGTTCCTTTGGCATTGGTGTTAATGTTCTTTGTGGTTTTACAGGCAGTTCTATTGGTGAGGTTCATGAACCAAACCAATGTGAAAATTGCCTACTTCTTTGAATCCTTAAAGAATGAAGATTACACACTCCGTTTTCCTGAGAGCAAGGAACCTAAAACGCTGAGTGAACTTCATGCCAGTATGAATAGAGTGAACAATCTGATTAGAGAAACTCAAATCAAGAATAAATCTCAAGAGAATTATTACCAAGAGATTTTAAAGCAAGCTGAAATAGGCATTATGACTATAAATGACAAAGGCCATGTGCTCTTTGCCAATCTTACTGTAAAGAAAATGTTCAATAGCCAACAGCTTAATCACCTACGTCAGCTAGAACGTGTGGATGGAGAATTATTCAAACTACTATCTGATTTAGCGCCTATAGATAGAAAGCTTTTCCAACTGACCAATGAACGAGAAACGGTGCAACTACTTATAAAATCTACAGAAGTAATGCTTAATAGCAAAGCTCTTCGATTGGTAATAGTTCAGGATATCAATAATGAACTGGACCAGCAGGAAACGGATTCTTGGATGAAACTGATTCGAGTTTTAACACATGAGATCATGAACAGTGTGGCTCCGGTTACTTCCATTTCTGAATCTATTCTAGGATATTATAAAACCGAAGATGGAGTTATTTCAAAAGATGAGCTGAACGAAAATCACATTTCAAACACAGTTAAAGGATTAGAAGTGATCAAAAGTCAAGGAGATGATTTAATGAGTTTTGTGCAGTCTTACAGAAGTGTTCTGAGTGTTCCTGAACCTGAAAAAAAACCCATAGAGGTAAGAAAATTATTAGAAAAACTAGCGGTTCTGTTTAGTGAAGAAATTTCACCTGAGAATGTTTCGTTAGAGGTAAAACCTCAAGATTTTGAGTTGTTTGCAGATGAAAAGCAGATTACACTGGTGCTCATTAATTTATTGAAAAACGCCACTCAAGCGCTTACAGTCAATGGCGGAACCATTGAACTAAGCTCTGGTATAAATGACAAAAGTCAGAAGTATATAATGG
>CAJXOV010000102.1 GCA_913057815.1 uncultured Flavobacteriales bacterium | reverse complement strand
CTATAATGGAAGAGTTTAAATAAGATTAAAGCCTAAAATGAAAGGATTACATAAATTTTTAGACGAAAAAATAGCTCCACCTTTTAAGGAAGGAGGAAAGCTTAGAAAGTTTTGGCCAATGTATGATGCATTAGAGACTTTTGCATTTGTTCCTGGTCATACTACACATAAAGGTTCTCATTTAAGAGATGGTATCGACTTAAAGAGAACTATGTTTTTAGTGATTATAGCACTGATTCCATGTCTTCTTTTTGGGATTTTTAACATAGGTCATCAGTTTGATTTAATTGTTTCTGATTCAGCTAGAATTGCCTGGTTAGGGGAGGCAAGAATGGCTACATGGTTTGAGAAATTTTTATATGGAGCTCCGTTAGTACTTCCAATGGTAATCGTTTCTTACGCGGTAGGTTTAGGAATTGAGATTTTATTTGGAATTATCAATGGTCACTCTATTAATGAAGGCTTTTTAGTCTCAGGAATGCTAATACCATTGGTGATGCCTGTTGATTGTCCATTATGGATGGTAGCAGTTGGTACTGCCTTCGCTGTAGTAATAGGTAAAGAAGTTTTTGGTGGAACAGGGATGAATATTTTGAATGTAGCTTTAACAGCTAGAGCATTCATGTTCTTTGCATATCCGACTAAGATGAGTGGAAACAATGTATGGTTCCACACTGGGAGTGACACTTCTTTAGGAGCTATTGCAGAAGGCAAAGTTATAGATACATTTACAGGAGCTACTCCTCTTGGAATTCTTCAATCTCCTTCAGACAAAGCATTAGAATTATTATCTACGAATTCATCTGCGGCAATAGAATTTGTTACTGCTAATACTGCTGGAGGTTATAGCTTTGATCTTTGGAATTCCTTCATGGGATTCATTCCAGGATCTATTGGTTCTACATCAGTTTTGATGTGTTTGATAGGAGCAGCTATTCTTATAGCTACAGGTATTGGAAGTTGGAGAATCATGGCATGGGCAGTAGTGGGAGGAGCGCTTATGGGTGGTTTCTTTAATTATTTAGGAACACTTGAAGCATTTGCGGATAATCTTTATTTAGATATTCCTTGGTATCACCAGCTATGTCTAGGTGGATTTGCTTTTGGAGTTGTATTTATGGCTACAGATCCTGTATCTGCTGCACAAACAACTAAAGGTAAAATGTGGTACGGATTATTAATAGGTATTCTGGCTATTCTTATTAGAACGGCTAATCCAGCTTATCCGGAAGGAATTATGTTAGCTATCTTATTTATGAATGTAATGGCGCCTACTATTGATCACTACGTAATAGAAGGTAACATTAAGAAAAGAATGAAAAGAGCCAAGTTGGCTGTAGCTTAAATCGAACAGAAAATGGCAATAGATAAAAATAGTACAGGTTTTACACTCACGTTTGTGGTAATCATGGTGGTGGTTGTAGGAACAATATTGGCTTCACTAGCTTTCGGTCTAAAACCTCTTCAGAAAGCGCATGAGGCTGATAAGAAGAGAATGGATATTATAGGAGCTATTGGAGTAGATTCTGAAAGAAGCACTGTAAATGACATTTTTACTGATTATGTAGGTGGATACTACCTGTTAGATAACAATGGGAAAGTTACTTCTACAGATCAGAAAGAAGTATTCGCTGTGGATATAAAAAAACAGCATAGAAATACAGAGCTTACTGAAGCAGATAAGAAATTCCCTCTTTACACGGCTAAGACTGCTGACGGAAAAGAAGTGTTTATCGTACCAATGGTAGGTAAAGGACTTTGGGGACCTATTTGGGGTTATGTAGCTATGGAGAAAGATATGAAAACGATCTTCGGAGCTAAGTTTGATCATAAAACAGAAACTCCAGGATTAGGAGCAGAGATTAAAACTGACTTTTTCCAGAGGAATTGGGCAGGGCAAGAATTAGATGTAGCAGCTAATGCTAAAATGATGTTCGAAGTTACTAAAGGAGCAGGAAGCTCTCTAGGAAAGCACCAAGTAGACGGAATTACTGGAGGTACTATTACTTCTAAAGGAGTTCAAGAAATGGTGAATAGAACTATGCTAGTTTACAGAAAGTATGAATCTTCAACAGCACAATTAAACTAATAGGATAATGAGTGAAGTAAAAGATATAGTAGTAAAAGAGCCTAAGGAGTCTCTTTTCTCAAAGAAAAACAAGAAGTTATTATCTGATCCTTTGAATGATGCCAATCCTATCACGGTGCAGGTATTAGGGATTTGTTCTGCACTAGCCATTACTGTTCAGGTAGAACAAGCATTGGTAATGTCAGCATCAGTTCTTTTTGTGATGATAGGAGGAAACGTAATCGTTTCTATGTTGAGAAATGTAATTCCTTCGAGAATTAGAATTATCGTTCAACTAGTAATCGTAGCGTCTCTTGTAATTATAGTAGATCAAGTATTAAAGGCTTACTTACCAGATGTAGCTGAGAAGTTATCGGTATTCGTTGGGTTGATTATTACCAATTGCATAATCATGGGACGTTTAGAGGCATACGCTTTAGGTAATAAAGTTTGGCCTTCATTCTTAGATGCTATTGGTAATGCCATGGGATATGCATGGATATTAGTAGTGGTAGCTTTCGTAAGAGAGATATTTGGTTCGGGAAAACTAATGGGATATTCATTGTTTGGAGAATCTGTAGGTGCTCCAGAAGAATTAGGTGCAATTTATAGAATGGGATACTTCAATAATAACATGATGATTCTTCCTCCTATGGCACTTATAGTAGTGGGTATCATTATCTGGATTCAAAGAAGCAAGAACCAGAAATTAATAGAAGAAAATTAAGAAGCACATAATTAAGTAGATATGTTAGATTATTTAAGCATTTTCGTAAAAGCAGCGTTCTCAGAGAACATGATTTTCGCCTATTTCTTAGGAATGTGTTCTTACCTAGCCGTTTCTAAAACGGTAAAGACTGCAGTAGGATTAGGATTCGCGGTGATATTCGTATTGGGTATTACAGTTCCTATTAACTATTTAATGGAGAACTATTTATTGAAGGAAGGAGCACTAGAGTGGCTTAATCCAGAATGGGGGATTAATGGAGCCAATACGTTGGATCTTAGTTTCCTTAGTTTCATCATGTTCATAGCGGTAATAGCCTCTATGGTACAATTGGTAGAAATGATAGTAGAAAAGTTTGCTCCTGCTCTTTATGGGGCACTTGGAATCTTTTTACCGCTGATCGCAGTAAACTGTTCTATCCTAGGAGGAGCATTATTTATGCAAGACCGTCAGTATCCAAACATAGCTGAAGCTTCAGTGTTTGGTTTAGGTTCTGGTGTTGGTTGGTTATTAGCTATTGTGGCTATAGCAGCTATTAGAGAAAAAATTAGATATTCTAATGTTCCTCCAGCTTTAAGAGGTTTAGGTATCACGTTCATTTTAACAGGACTTATGGGAATAGCTTTCATGAGTTTTATGGGATTCGAATTATAAAAAGATTTAAAACAGTAGGCAGATGATGACCACAACGATTATAGCAGCTGTAGTAGTATTCCTTTTAATAGTGATGCTTCTAGTAGCTCTTTTGTTATTCGCTAAAGCAAAACTTTCTCCTAGTGGGGCTGTGACGCTTACCATTAATGGTGAAAAAGTAGTAGAAGTAGACGCAGGAAATACCATTCTTACTACACTAGGAGAAGAGAAAATATTTCTTCCTTCAGCATGTGGTGGAGGTGGAACTTGTGCTATGTGTAAATGTCAAGTGTTTGAAGGTGGAGGAGAAATTCTTCCTACTGAAGCACCATACTTCTCTAGAAAAGAGATTGCTGATAACTGGAGATTAGGTTGTCAGGTGAAAGTGAAGAACGACATGAAGATCGCTATTCCAGAAGAAATTTTTGGAATTAAGAAATGGGAATGTACAGTAATAAGAAATTATAACGTAGCATCTTTCATTAAGGAATTCGTAGTTCAGTTACCAGAAGGAGAAACATTAGATTTCGAAGCAGGAGGATATATTCAAGTGGATGTACCACCTATAACTGTTAACTTCAAGGATATGGATATTACATCTCATCCTGAGTTAGGAAGAGATCCAGATGATTTCAAACCAGAGTGGGACAAGTATGGTCTTTGGGATTTAACTATGAAGAATGATGAAACAATCTTCAGAGCTTATTCTATGGCTAATCACCCTGCTGAAGGAAATATTGTAATGCTGAATATTCGTATTGCAACGCCACCTTGGGATAGACAAAGAAATGGATGGATGAATGTAAATCCAGGAATTTGTTCTTCTTATGTATTTGGATGTAAAGTAGGAGATAAAGTAACTATTTCAGGACCTTATGGAGAATTCTTCATTAAGGAAACAGAGGCAGAAATGCTTTATATCGGTGGTGGAGCAGGAATGGCTCCAATGAGATCTCACCTTTTCCACTTATTTCATACATTAAAGACCAATAGAAAAGTAACGTATTGGTATGGAGGAAGAAGTAAAAGAGAATTATTCTACTTGGACCACTTTAGAAATATAGAAAAAGAGTTTCCTAACTTCCAGTTCCACGTAGTGCTTTCTGAGCCTATGGAGGAAGATAATTGGAAGGTGAAGAAAGATGTGAATGATAAAGAAGGAGATGGATTTAAAGGATTTGTGCACCAGGCAGTAATTGATGAGTACTTAACAAAACATGAAGCTCCTGAGGATATTGAATTTTATTTCTGTGGTCCACCATTAATGAACAAAGCAGTTCTTCAGATGGTAGACGATTGGGGTGTACCACCAGAAAATGTAGCCTTCGATGATTTCGGAGGATAAGAAAAGAAATTAATAAAATGTCTCGTTTATCGAGGCATTTTTTTTTGACTAAAAATTAAGTTTTGTTTTAAGATTGACTAAAATCTGTATTTCACTCGTTGTTATATTTGAACCTTCAAACCTGTGCGTTGCAACGCTAAATATTATCCAATGAAATATCTATTTTTTTCTCTATTACTAATTGTTATTCTGATAGGTTGTACCAACAAAAAATCGGAATTCCTGGAATTAAGGGGGTACACA
The DNA here is from genome assembly GCA_913057815.1 of uncultured Flavobacteriales bacterium. GTDB lineage: Bacteria > Bacteroidota > Bacteroidia > Flavobacteriales_D > Sanyastnellaceae > ASP10-05a. The sequence continues at coordinate 2,507 of CAJXOV010000102.1, read as the reverse complement.
CAAGGAACAACTTATCAAGTTGTGTATAAAGACACAGTAGATTATCAGAGTGAAGTAAAAGGTATCTTGGATCAAATAGATAGAGAGTTCAATCTTTGGGATTCTACATCTGTAATAAGCAAGCTAAACAGTCACGATAGAACAGATACGGTATTTGCATTCAGAGATTCACTCTTGAACTTCACCATAATGATGGAAGTATCCCAGGATATTTATAGAAAGACCGAAGGAGCTTTTGATCCATCTTTATTACCTCTTTTAGAACTATGGAAATTTGGAAAGGATGAAACGGTGTTGCCAACTCAAGAAGAGATTGACTCAGTAAAACAATTCACAGGATTTACCGAATTTGACTTTTCTTTAATTGATAATCCTTATGAGGAATCATATGAGCAAAACGTTCAGATAAGAAAATCTAAAGCTCAGAGAAAACTAGATTTTAATGGAATAGTACAAGGCTACACGGTTGACCTATTGTATGAATTGTTAGAGAGTAAAGGAGTAAGTGACTTCATGATAAATGTGGGAGGCGAAATAAAAGTAAGAGGGTTTAATCCAGAAGAAAAAAATTGGTCTATAGGAATTCAAAATCCAAGTGTAAACGATGAAGAGGCACAGTCTATAGTACAACTAACAGATTGTGCTATAGCTACCAGCGGTAGTTATAGAAATTTCAAGGAAATAGATGGAGTTAAGTATTCTCATATGATAGATGGAAGAACTGGATATCCTGTACATCATAGTCTTTTGAGTTGTACAGTAATAGCATCCTCAGCTTATGAAGCAGACGCTTACGCTACTGCATTCATGGTGATGGGGACTGAAGAAGTAGATCAGTTCCTTCGTGATAATAGCTATTTAGAGCTTCAAGTGTACCTTATAGAAGATATAGCAGGAGAATATCATGTAACGTATACTGAAGGATTTCCACTGTTAACAGAAGAATAGAAAGGAGAAAATTCCTTTCTTGGTCCAGTATATATAAATCGAATTCTTACTCCGACTTATAAGAGGTAGCATAAATTGGTGGTCGTAAATTCATTTAGTTCTGAAGTAAATCATGATCATAAATGATTTTTTTCAACCATCAACCATCAACCATCAACCATCAACCATCAACCATCAACCATCAACCACTAACAGTTTATTTCCCAATTTCACCTAACTCCATTCCTTCAGTGTAGGCCACTTTAATGCCATTTTCACTCAGTGCCTTTTTTACATTTCTATTCACCGCGAAGTAAACATCCCAGTAATCCTCAGTTAAAGCATATGGCCAAATGGCTAATATGATGTAGTGACTATCGTAACTATGGATTCCTACCAATGGTTTAGGATCTTGAAGGACTTTAGGAGTCTTATTTACAGCATCAAGAATAATTCGTTCTACATTATCAAAATCTTCGGAATAGGGCATGTTAATGCTTAGTTCTACTCTCAAGTTTTGTTCAGCTGTCATATTAGTGATAACACCACTCATAACGATGCTGTTAGGAATGATCACCATCTTGTTATCTAATCCGATGATAATCGTATTAAAGATTTGAATCTCTTTCACATGTCCTATTTTTCCATCCACATCTATTAGATCACCTTGACTGTATGGCTTAAAAATGAGAATCATTATTCCCGCGGCAAAATTGCTCAAACTTCCTTGCAACGCCATACCTATAGCAAAACTTACAGCAGCCAAAATGGCTACAAACGAAGTAATAGGAATTCCAACTATCCCAGCTACACTGAGTATTAGAAGCATTTTGAGGATAGCAGATAATAACGAATGGATGAAAGGACGGAGATCTGCATCCAATTCTTTCTTTAGCATCAGTTTATTTACCCAACCTAAAAACTTATTGAGGATCTTCATTCCTACCCAAAGGACTATAAGACCTATTACAAGAGATGTTCCGTGGAGGATAAGGGCTTCTTTGGCTAAATCGAAATAATGTTTGAAATCCATTGGTTTAAATTAAATTAATCTGTTTTCAAAGATGATGAATAGCGTGTCACAGAGTTCCTTAAAGAATAAAACGTTTTTCACTTTTTTTCGACAATTAGAGGATAATAGGGAGTAAATTTGCCGCGGGCAAACCGCTCCATCGCGTTTTGATTTTTTTCAGGATGAGGAAAGTCCAGGCTGCGCAGAGTGCCATACTCCATTAATACGGAGGCTTTGGGTAAGTAATTATTCATTGACAGAAAGTGCTGCAGAAATTTAGACTTCCGATGGTCTGAGCTTAGCTTAGACACAGGTAAAGCTGAAAAGGTGAGGTAAGAGCTCACCAGTACTGGTAGTGATGCCAGTAGCTAGGTAAACCTTATGGGCAGAAAGACCGTGTAAACCCCGTCTCGGCTTGACTGAGAGAAAGCTACTCGCTTTTACACCACGGGGAGGGTAGGTCGATTAGATAAATGATGGAACCAGTTTACTGGAACAGAACTTGGCTTATAGGTTTGCCCATTTTTTTTCTTTTATGAGTAAAGTAAGTATCATATTACCTGTCTCT
>CAJXOV010000101.1 GCA_913057815.1 uncultured Flavobacteriales bacterium | reverse complement strand
GTATGAAGTGTTAGGTTGTACTGATTGTTCTGCTGATAATTATGATCCTTTAGCTACTAATGATGATGGAACATGTATGATTACCGCTGGTGGTTGTCCTGGAGATTTTACAGGAGATGGATTTGTTAACGTAAGTGATTTAGGTGGTTTCTTAGGAGCATTCGGGTCAGTGTGTGAATAAATTCTACGATCAATAAAATATTTTAAAAAGGCGCCAATTAATCGGTGCCTTTTTTTTGAATTAATTTTGAGTTTTCTTAACGATAGTGTATAGGTTACACTTTATTTATTAAATTACTGTAAATTTTTTTATATGGACTCTTCGATAAAATCAAGTTCTAAGCCTCGTTTATCGTTTTGGCAAATTTGGAATATGAGTTTTGGGTTTTTTGGAATCCAAATGGGTTTTGCTTTGCAAAACGCAAATGTGAGTCGAATTTTCCGAACATTAGGAGCTGATATTGATAGTTTGCCAATACTTTGGGTTGCCGCTCCATTAACAGGTCTCTTGGTGCAGCCTATTATTGGATATCTGAGCGATAAGACTTGGCATCCTAAATTTGGAAGAAGAAGGCCATATTTTCTAGTAGGAGCAATTCTAGCTTCAGTCGCACTATTTTTTATGCCAAACTCCCCAGTTTTATGGGTAGCTGCGGGCATATTATGGATAATGGATGCCTCTATTAATGTCTCTATGGAGCCCTTTAGAGCTTTTGTTGGAGATAATCTTCCTGAAAGTCAAAGAGCTGTAGGTTTTGCTGCGCAAAGTTTTTTTATTGGAATTGGTGCTTATATAGCATCTCGATTGCCGGAATTCTTCACCTATTTAGGAGTTGCTAATAATGCTCCTGAAGGTATAATACCTGATAGTGTTAAGTATTCATTTTACCTAGGGGGTAGTATATTTATTATAGCTGTTCTCTGGACAGTATTAAAGTCGCGAGAATATTCGCCAGAAGAATTACAAAGTTTCGAATCTTCTGATCCACAGAAATTCTTAAAAAAAGAGTTAAGTTCGGAGTGGTTTTTGGCCAACGGAAAAAAGCAAATAGGTTACGGTTTAGCTTCTTTGCTGCTAGGATTAATATTTACTTTTTTAATATTTCATAATTCATTAAAGAAAGACTTAATAGTGTTGTCTCTTGGGTTATTCACTTTAGGTGGTGTTGTATTTATCCTTAACGGAATACTGCAGATAAAAGGGAAAAATGAATCTCCATTTGTTTCAATTATCAACGATCTACAAAGTATGCCTAAGGTAATGAAGCAGCTAGCTCTTGTCCAGTTTTTTTCATGGTTTGCATTGTTTTCAATGTGGATATATACAACTGATGCGGTAACGAGCCACATATATGGCACTACTGATCCAGTATCAGATTTGTATAATACTGGTGCTAATCAAGTGGGAGCGATGTTTGCCAATTATAATCTAATTGCTGCTATTGTGGCTTTTCTTTTGCCTGTCGTTGCAAAAAGATCTAGTTTAAGGTTCACTCATTTTATCTGTTTATTACTTGGAGGGTTTGGGTTGATGAGTGTTTTTTATATTTCAGATCCAACTGGTTGGGTTTTGACATGGGGTCCAATGATAGGAGTTGGAATTGCTTGGGCAAGTATCTTATCTATGCCATATGCAATGTTAAGTTCGGTTTTGCCATCGAATAAGATGGGATACTACATGGGAGTGTTTAATTTTTTCATCGTGATTCCTCAGCTAGTGGCGGCTTCAGTTTTAGGATATATTGTTTCAAGTTGGTTCTCAGGAGAGCCAATATATGCGTTGATGGTAGGAGGATTCTCTATGATCTTTGCTGCGGTACTAACCCTTAGGATTCCTGCGAAATCCTAAGTTTATTGCACTAAGTGTAAAAAAAACACACCTAGTTAGTGTACTTAATACACATTTTTATTTAACTTTACATCAGTCTTATAGTGGATATTCTGATTTGCCCTGCCAGAACACTTTAAGTTTATTTAATTTATTAACCAAAATTTATTAACCAAAAAATATCAAAATGAAAACTTTAAAATTGAGTCTTCTGTTTTGTTTCACTCTATTAGCTTCCTTTGGATTTTCTCAGGATTATAATGTTACTTTTAGAGTAGACATGCAGGATGTAGTAGGATTTACTACGCCAGAAGTAAATGGGTCCTTCAATGGATGGTGCGGAGGATGTAATGGTCTTACTAATACCGGAGGAACGATTTGGGAGACTACTCTATTAATAGCAGCGGGATCTTATGACTATAAATATGCATATGATGCATGGGCAGGACAAGAAACTTTAGTCTCAGGTCTGGGAGCTCCTTGTTTTAAACAAGATGGTGATAATACCAATAGAACAATGATTGTTGATGCAGATGTGGTTTTAGACCTAGTTTGCTGGGATAGTTGTTTTGCATGTGTTGGCGCCTTAGTTCCTGGTTGTACAGATGCTTCTTCAGAAAGTTACAATGCTGCTGCCACGGTTGAAGATGGTAGTTGTATGTATGATCTTACCGTAAATGTAGATATGAGCCAAGTAGCTGATCCATTTACTACTCCAGAACTTAATGGTGCGTTTAACAGTTGGTGTGGAAACTGTAACGCATTATCTGATAATGGAGATGGAACATGGACTGGAACATTTACTTATCAGGCAGGTTCTTATGAATTTAAATATTCTGCTGATACTTGGAATATTCAAGAAGCTTTAGTAGCTCCAGCTAGTTGTTTAGTTGTTAATTTTGGAAATACGAATAGATATGTAGGGCTTTCGACAGATACTACTCTTGATTTAGTTTGTTATAACTCTTGTTCTGAGTGTACAGCAGCCATCCCTGGTTGTATGGATATGGGAGCGGCTAATTATAATGCAGCTGCTACAGAAGATAATGGAAGCTGTGAGTACTTATTGACAGTAACTGTTGATATGTCTCAAGTAACAGATCCTTTTACAACTCCAGAAATTAATGGAAACTATAACGGATGGTGTGGAGCATGTAACCCTCTATCTGATAATGGAGACGGTACATGGTCTGGAACCTTCCAAATTCCAAATGGAGATTTAGAATATAAGTTTGCTGCGGATGGTTGGAATATACAAGAAGATTTAACCGGTGAAACAGGGTGTGTTGTAGATTTTGGGGGCAACTGGAATAGAGTTCTGAGTTTAACACAAGATACTAACATAAGTGTTGTTTGTTGGGGGAGTTGTGCGACTTGTGTAGCTCCAGCACCCGATGTTAGAATTACGGCAATAGATATCACTACTGGAGATGTTACAATAACAAATTTAGGAAATGCAGATGAAGACATTTCTGCTTGGAGATTTTGTAACTGGCCTGCTTATAGCACGATTGCTAGTTTAGGAGCTTCTTCAACATTAACACCTGGAACATCTGAAGTAATCAATTGGTCAGCTGCTATTGATGCAGATGGTGAATTAGGATTGTATATTGATGGTTCTTGGGGAATGAGCTCAAGTGTTGTTGATTATGTCGAGTGGGCTTCTACAGGACATACTAGATCTGCTGTTGCAGTTGGTGCTGGTGTTTGGAATGTAGGAGATTTTGTAGACGGACCAGCGCCTTATGCGTTCACAGGTGGTTCTGGAGATTACGGAAGTGCTTTTTGGGATGTTAATAATCCTACATATGACGTTACTTTCGTAATGGATCTTTCAAATGAAACTGTAAACGCACTTGGTGTTAACATTGCAGGAACGTTTAACGGTTTTGATGCTAATGGTGGTCTAATGACTAACAATGGAGATGGAACATTCTCTTATACTGTAAATGCAGAGGAAGGATCTACAATTGAATTCAAGTATATTAATGGAAATAATTTTATTGACGAAGAAACAGTACCTATGGAATGTGGTGTTGATAATGGGTTCGGTGGTTATAACAGGTCTCACATTGTGGGTTCTGCAGACGAGACATTAGCAACAGTTTGTTTTAGTACTTGTGCTGCGTGTATTCCAATTACGGAATGTAATGATGTTAATGCTGCAAACTATGATGCTATGGCATCATCAGATATTGCTTGTCTTTATAATACTACTTTCACAGTAGATATGAACGATTATGCTCCCGCATTTGGAATTTTAAATGTATCTGGTGAATGGAATGGTTTCTGTGCTGATTGTAATCAGCTTACTGATGCTGATTTAGATGGTGTATGGACTGGAACATTTGCTATTGCAACTGGAGATTACACATATAAGTACCAAGTTGATTCATGGACTGACCAAGAGACTCTTACTGCTGGACCTGGATCTCCATGTTTTATTTCAATAGGAGGTTTTACTAATCGATTTGTTTCTGTGGAAGCTGTAGCTTCTAATGATGTGCCTGAAGTTTGTTGGGCTAGTTGTCAAGCTTGTTCTCAAGGTGGAGTGGCAGGATGTACAGATACAGGTGCCAATAATTATGATGCACTAGCTACTGAAGCTGATGGTACATGTACTTATGATGTTACTTTCCAGGTAGACATGAGTCAAGTGGCTGCATTTACAGCTCCAGAAGTAAATGGTACTTTTAATGGTTGGTGTGGTGCTTGTAACCAATTAACTGACATGGGTGCAGGTGTATGGGGTGTAACAATTGAATTAGTTGAAGGTTATTATGAATTTAAATATACTGCAGATGGTTTTGCTATAGAGGAAGATTTATCTTCTGAGACTCCAGGATTAGGAAGTTGTGTAACAGAAAATTCAGGATTCTTTAACAGATACATGAATTTAAGCTCAGATTTAACTTTAGATTTATCTTGTTATGGAACATGTGCAACATGTCCAGCAATGATTCCTGGATGTACTGATATGGCTGCTCAAAACTATAACGCTGCAGCACAAGTTGATGATGGTTCTTGTACTTACTTATTGACTGTAACTCTTAATATGTCTCAAGTAACTGACCCGTTTACAACTCCAGAAATAAATGGAACTTACAACGGATGGTGCGGTGGATGTAATGTTCTTTCTGATAATGGAGATGGAACATGGACAGGAACGTTTACAGTTCCTAATGGACAAGTAGATTATAAATTTGCTGCTGACGGATGGACTATACAAGAAGATTTAACTGGATTAACTGGTTGTGTTTTTGATTTTGGTGGAAACTGGAATCGTATTGTAGATGTTACCGGAGATACTGTTGTAGATGTTGTTTGCTGGAATAGCTGTAGTGACTGTGAAAATAGTGGCTGTACTGACCCTTTATTCTTAGAGTTTGATCCTTACGCTACAGTTGATGACGGAAGTTGTTCTGTACTAGTAGTGGAAGGATGTGCTTATGCAGATGCTGATAACTATGATGCCGCTGCTAATACAGATGATGGTTCATGTTTATTTACGACAGGAAATGCTTGTCCTGGAGATTTTACAGGTGATGGTGCTGTAAATGTGAGTGATTTAGGAGGTTTCCTAGGAGCATTTGGAAGTCTTTGTGATTAATAATTGAATAACTATATACAACCAAAAAGGAGCTTGGTGAAATTTATTTTATCAAGCTCTTTTTTTTTAATATTTATAATATGAAAATCAAGTTATTTTTTGTTTTTATGATTACTTCTTGTTTGGGTTTTGCTCAAACATGGCAAGTTATTTTTGAAGATGATTTTGATGGAAATTCACTTGATATGACTAAATGGAGTCATGACCTAGGAACAGGTAGTGCCCAAGGATTATGGGGGTGGGGTAATGGTGAACTGCAGTATTATCAACCAGATAATACCTCAGTAGGAAATGGAATTTTAACAATAGAAGCAAAAGAAGAACCGCTCGGTATATCTGACTTTTATAGTGGGTTTAATCCATATTACTATTCATCTTCAAAAATATTAACCAGAGATAAGTTTGAATTCAAATATGGCAAAGTTGAAGCCAGAATGAAAACTATTGATGGACAAGGTTATTGGCCAGCTTTCTGGATGCTTCCAGGAGAAGGATGCTGGCCAGAAAGTGGTGAGATTGATATCATGGAACAATGGGGAAATGATGGAGCCACTAATGTTACTACTGGAGCAAGCCACATGGGAAACTGTGGAAGCCCGAGTAACTACATAGCATGGAATGAAAGTTTATCATCAGGTTCTTATGCTGATGCTTTTCATGTCTACAGTGTTGTTTGGTATGAAGATTATATTGGATGGTATGTTGATGATGTACTAATAAGTTCTGTTACTCCTTCATCATACCCTTCAAACCTTACTTGGCCTTTTAATGATAATGATTGGTTTATGATTTTAAATCTGGCTATAACTAGTTCAGGAACCAATGGAAATACAGTAATTCCTAATGATATTCAAGTAGATTATATTAGAGTGTCACAAACAAATGATATTATTGGCTGTACGAATAGTATAGCATCAAACTATAATCCTAATGCTACTATAGATAATAATTCTTGCTTATTTTCTCTTGAGTTTAATGTAAACATGAACTGCACAAGTGAAAGTTTTAGCACTATGTATGTAACCGGACCTTTTACGAACTGGTGTGGTGACTGTTATCCTCTTGAGGACAGTAACAATGATGGTATCTGGACCGCTACTTATGATTTCCCCGAAGGAAATGTAGAATATAAGTATGCTCATGATAATTGGACAGACCAGGAAGATCTCATAGATGATATGCAAAGTGGAGGAGCTTGTGCTCCTGTTACTGATTTTTCAAGCTATGCAAACAGATTAGTAGCTGTTCCTGCATTTTTATCTGTTACAGATAGTTATGGAAGTTGTGAAAGTTGTACTGCCGATATAATGGGTTGTACTAACCCAATAGCAGCTAACTATAATCCCTCTGCTTCAATAGATGATGGGAGTTGTATCATTTACGGATGTTTAGATTCTAATGCGACTAATTATAATGCCCAAGCCAATACTCAAATAGACCCTTGTGAATATGAAGTCATGTTTTCATTGGATATGAGAACTGTTGAATTTTCTTTCCAAACTCCTGAAGTAAATGGAAGTTGGAATGGATGGTGTGGAGCTTGTCATCCCATGAATGATTCAGATTTAGATGGTATATGGGAAGCCACTATTGTTTTGCCAGAGGGCTTCCATGAGTTCAAGTATGCCTACGATAGTTGGGCCGATCAAGAAGAATTTGTTGGGGGAGAAAGTTGTACTTTAACTACTGATATTTTTACCAATAGAACCTTAACAGTCACTAATAACATGGACTATGGAATTAGTTGTTGGGAGTCTTGTGATATATGTGTCAATACTGGATGTACCGACCCATTGTTTGTAGAATATGATTCGTCAGCTACAATTGATGATGGAACGTGTGCTATTTTTAGAATTGATGGATGTACATATCCTGATGCTTTGAATTATGATGTTTTAGCAAACGTAGATGATTTGACATGTATGTTTACTATTAATGACGTTTGTCCAGGTGATTTTAACTCTGATGGATCTGTTAATGTTAGCGATTTAGGAGGATTCCTTGGAGCGTTTGGAAGTACTTGCGATTAAATTTTACAATAAATAATATAAAACAAATGCTGTCTCTTATACACATCTGACGCTGCCGACGAATAG
>CAJXOV010000100.1 GCA_913057815.1 uncultured Flavobacteriales bacterium | reverse complement strand
GGGCTCGGAGATGTGTATAAGAGACAGTCCATGCTCACATCCCTGATAAGGGTTTATGCTCCATTTAAAAGGAACATCAGGACTGCTATTAGCCGTAACTATACTCTTCGGATGAACAGTTATAAATTTGGTTCTAGCAGATTCAATCTCTTCACCCTCTAACCGAGCAAATTCCAAATACTCAGCATCCCATTCATGAGAATGTTTTTCAAAACGGTTAGTAGGTTTGGATTGAGCACCTCTTCCTTTGCTCAAGTCATTATTGATGTTTCTAGCCATTCGTTTTATTCTAGTTCCTATTTGGAATTCAGTTTTTTTATTGAAAATTGACGATTGATAAGTGCTGAAGGATTTTTTAAATTATCATTCGCCAATCATCACTTTTCAATACTTTTAGTATTAGACTCCCGCATTAATAATTCATCATTAACCATTTATAATTAATTAGTATTAGAATCATGTAATTGCCTATCCTTCTTACTCTGCTTGCTAAAAATCTGCATTTGCGTAGTGGTTCTAGCATCATCATAGCGCGGGTCGGGAACTATAGGGAGTTTGTCTAAAAACTCCGCTTCTATTTGGTAGCAGCCGAACTCTTCTGTCACCTTTCCATAAATGAGGTAAATGCCTTTTCCTCTAAACGGATATTTTTCTGCTATAGGAGGGAAGTGGACAGAATCCAGCCAGTCTCCTTTTTGGTCTACAAACGTGCCGAAATACATAGCTCTTCCGTTAGCAGTTTTGGTGGTTTTCACGGTTACGAGGTAGCCCACTGCGGTTACTTTCTTGTTTTTGCACCGCGGAAGATCTTCACTCAATACATGGCCTTCTACCCCAGTTTTAAGCAACTCAAACGGATGACAAAGCGGAAAACCAAGCAGCTCCAAATGGTCAAAAGCATCTTCTAAATGAGCAGTGTAAAGCGGTGGTATTTTGTACTCCTTAGGAGCAGATTCCAGAGCCAATTTTAGTGGAACCTCAGTCCTAGGTTTTTTATGAATGCTGAGGTGAGCCTTCCATAGAAGTTCTTTCTTCCCTTCGCCTGTAAAGCGGAATGCACCCACTCTAATGAGCAGACTCACCTGCTCCAGACTGAGGTTAGTGCGCTCTGTAAAGTCATGAAAAGAGAGGAATTCGCCTCCATCCATTCTGCATTTTAGTATGTTTTTAATGGCCTCATGGTTCAGCGCACGAATCATCCCAAATCCCAGCACCACAGTCTTATCATAAATAATAGTTTCCGCGCCAGAGCGGTTTATACAGGGCGGTTGAATATCTGCTCCGTGCATTCTGGCCTCGTGCACATAAAATTCTGCAGAGTAAAATCCACCAGAATTATTCACGGTAGCCACCATGTATTCCAGCGGATAATAGGTTTTGAGGAACAGACTCTGGTAGCTCTCCACTGCATAACTGGCCGAGTGTCCTTTGGCAAAAGCATAACCGGCAAAACTCTCTACTTGCCGCCAAACCTCTGCTACCATTTCTGCAGCATGTCCTTTAGCGTGAGCCTTGGTGAAAAATGCGTCTTTGGCTTTATTAAACTCTTCTCTAGAACGAAACTTTCCGCTCATTCCTCTCCTCAATACATCAGCTTCTCCTAAGTCTAGCCCAGCAAAATAGTGCGCCACCTTAATCACATCTTCCTGGTAAACCATTACTCCAAAAGTATCAGGCATAATTTCCAGCATGGCCGGATGAGCATCTTTTCGCTTTTCTGGAAACCGAAACCGCTGAATGTATTCTTTCATCATCCCACTCTTAGCCACACCAGGCCGAATCACAGAACTGGCAGCCACCAGCCCCAAATAATCGTCTACCTGTAACTTGCGCAAAAGCATTCTCATGGCCGGAGATTCCACATAAAAACAACCGATAGCTTCGGCATTTCTAAGCATGTGTTTAATTCCTTCATCCTCTTTAAACCGCTGTATGTCGTGTATGTCTATGGGCGCTTCCAGCGGACGATTATACCGCACTATGGCTAGCGTATCTTTTATTTTACCCAACCCACGCTGACTCAGAATATCGAATTTATGCAGCCCTACATCTTCTGCTATCACCATGTCTATCTGCGTGGTCGGATAACCTTTAGGAGGTAAAAAAGTTCCGCAGAAGGAGTGAATAGGACTTTCAGTAATTAAAATACCGCAGGAGTGTACGCTGAGGTGATTCGGAAATCCCTGAATGAGTGTACTGTATTTGAGCACTAGCTGAGAAATATGGTCGAGCGAACTCATAGAAAACCTCCCCGAACTCAGCAGGTCTATTTCATGCTTCGGTAGCCCGAAAACCTTTCCCAGTTCCCGAACCACGGCCTTGTACTGAAAGGTATTATAAACCGCCATGAGCGTCACATGCTCAAACCGCTCGAAAATATAGCGCGTAACATCATCTCTGTCTGTCCACGAAAAATCGATATCAAAATCAGGTGGATTAGCTCGGTAGAGGTTGATAAATCGCTCGAAATACAAGTCCAAATCTATAGGGTCCACATCTGTTATGCGTAGCAAATATGCTATAACACTGTTAGCTCCACTTCCTCTTCCCACATAAAAGTAACCCTTGGAACGCGCGTAGCTGGTAATGTCCCAGTTGATAAGGAAATATGAAATGAAGTTTTTCTCCTTGATAATATGGAGCTCTTTATCTATTCTGTCCAGCACTTCCTGCGTAGGATTAGGGTAGCGGTAAGGCAGTCCTTCCATGGCCAGTTTTCTAATCAGTTCATAATCTGATTCCTCAGATTTGGAATAAACCTTCAAGTTTTTATGCGGATGCTCTGTACCAAAATCAAAATGGATAGAACACTGCTCTAGCAGTGCATTTGTGTTTTTTATGAGGTGAGGAAAATCCTTATAAACTTCCTTTAAATCATCTACCGTTTTCAGTTTATCATCAGGATGTCCCTGTTCAGATTCAGGAAGTTTACTCAGCAGACAATTGTTAGCTATAGCTCTCAGTAAACGGTGTCCATTAAAATCTCTTTTTCCTCTAAATGTGGTCGTTTGTAATATGACGAGTTTGTCTTTTAGGAGCGTTGCAATGTTTTCAGTTTTCGGTTTGGAATCTACAGTTCTCTGTTCTCTGCTTTCAGTCTTTCGGAAAGGCGTTCCCTGAGCGATAGTCGAATGGGAGAAGGGAGGGGGATTTTCCGTCTTAAGTCTAGAGTCTAAAGTCTTAAGTCTAAAATCCTCAGTCTTCTGTCTAAAAAAAGAAAACCTCAATAAATTCAAATCCCTAGGAGTAACACCTATAAATTCGTTCGGCCGTAAATCACTAATCCAGTCTAAATGTTTAACTGCAGAAAAAGGGTAAACGATAAAAACATCATCCAATTCAGGAGCGCGTTCTTCAAACGATTTTTTAGCATGTAGGTGTTCTGAAAGGTGATTGTTTAGCTGTTGGTACCCATTATTGTTTTGGGCTATTCCTACATAACATTGCCACGCTGAGTTTCTAAAGTCTACGCCTAGCACAGGTTCTATTTCCATATCCTGAGCCATGCGCACGGTATCCAAACATGCAGAGGTGTTGTTCACGTCAGAAAGCACAAATCTCCTAGCTCCAGCCTCAGTAAGGTTTTGAAGAAGAGCTTTGGGTTCTATAGTTCCATAGCGTAGTGAATAATATGTGTGACAGTTTAAATAGATTTTAGATTTACGGTTTACGATTGATTCGATTCATTGTTGATTTATACCGTAGAATATTCCCCTCCTCGGAGGGGTGGCCGAAGGTCGGGGTGGGTTATTCGTGCTGGTTAATTATTTTAATTTGGTTTATTCTGGCTTGATTCTAATGAACCCACCCCGTCTTGCTCCGCTGCGCTTCACAATCCACCCCTCCGAGGAGGGGAATTCTAACTTCTTAATCAAAAATAGACAGCTGGTCATCCTCATCAGCCCGCCTTTCTCTAGCCCTTCCTTCTCCCATACCGAAGAGCTTTATGTCGGAGTAAATTTCATAATCATACTCGGTGAAAATCCGTTCTCCGGTGGGTTGAAGAAGTTTCATGCTGTTAGCTCTGGGGTTTTTAATGTCAGTAGAAATAGGGTAAGCATTTAGTGTCTTATTTGGGTATGGTTTTAATAGCGAAGTAACCTCACCTAGTGGAGCGTGAGGATTTAGCCATTCGGTTTCTTCTCCTTTTTCTAAAATAACGGGAGAGCGGTGGTGGCCTACGCGTTGCAATAAATCATTAGCCGTAGTAGTAATTACAGCAAATGAGGAAGTGATTTCACCTGTTTGTTGATTCACCCATTCATCATAGATTCCAGCCATAGCAAAAGGTCTTTTTCCGTCTTTCATGTATACTAGAAAAGGCTTGCTCAATTTCTCTTTCTGCGGACCTTCTATAAAAGCATCTGCCAGTACCAGACATCTTTTAGAACGGATAGACTGACGGAACATCGGCTTTTGGATAATTCCTTTGGCTCCAGAATAAGCAGGGTTATTCTCTTTATTATGGTCGCCTTCAGACCGAGCATTAAACATGTAATACTCTTTTTTAGCCCACGCAGGAGTAAACCCAAATTTCAGAAACTGGATATCTCCAGGTTTATCCTGCGTAATCACAGGCGCCAGTTCACCCACAGAAATGTTGGTGTTTACCCTGTAAAGCTCAGGCTGTTTCATCTGAGCATTAAAGCGCTTTTCAATGGCTTTTATTTTACTTACGTTTACGTATCTGCCGCACATTTTTTAATTGATTTGAGCTTTTAAGTTTGACATTAGTCTTCTGAATTTAGTTTTCTAAGTTATTTAAAATTACTCGTTGTTTTAACCCAAAGAATATTCCCCTCCTCGGAGGGGCTAGGGGTGGGTTATTCGTGTTTGTTCTAATTTCATTATATGATGATTTAATCTCCGAAAAACCCACCCCGTCCTGCGGACACCCCTCCGAGGAGGGGAATTAATTTTGTATTAACTAAGTGAAGTATACAATTTCAAATAATCAAGACCTTCGATTAGCCAACAGCATAGGAGGTTTTCCATCAAAAGGATTACTCCTTCCTATAGTTCTAGCACCTATGCCAGCTGCCCTTATAATGCTTCTGTCTCCGTAACGTTCTCTCATTTTATCCATGGCTTGGTAAAGATTCATCTGTTCTTCCGTGTCTTCAAAAAGATTGATTTGGTGAGCTCCACCTACCATATGGCTGAACCGAACTCCTATGAGTCTAACCAGTAACCTTCGGTTATAAATTTGCTTAAATAATTCCATTACTCTGGGAATGATAAGGTGGTCAGCAGAGGTGTAGGGAATTCTTATTTGTTTGGTATAAGTACTAAAATCGGAGTAACGGATTTTTACTGTAACACATGAGGTGAGTTTCTCTCCTCTGCGTAACTGGAAAGCTAAGTTTTCAGCTATGGCTAGCATTATTCCTTTTAGCCGTTCTACATCTATAGTGTCTTTATCGAAGGTGCGCTCTGTAGAAATAGACTTCCGCTCAGAGTGCTGCTTCACTGGCGAGTTATCTATACCATTCGCTTTTTTCCAAATGCCTTCTCCGTTTTTCCCCAGCACATCAGTAAGCATCTGCATGGGCATATCCTGAAGCGTTTGTATATATCTAATGCCCAGATGTCTTAGTGTTTGGTAGGTTTTGTCTCCCACCATAGGGATTTTCTTTACAGACAGCGGAGCCAGAAATGGTTTCTCTTCACCTTTTAGAATTTTAAGTTCGTTATTAGGCTTAGCTTCTCCAGTGGCTACTTTAGAAACAGTCTTGTTTATGGATAACCCGAAGGAGATAGGAAGGTGCGTTTCCTTAATAATACGCTGACGTAGCTCTGACGCGAATTTTACACAGCCATGAAACCTGTCCATTCCTGTGAGGTCTATGTAGAATTCATCTACTGAAGATTTTTCATAAATTGGAACATCTTCCTTAATAATATCTGTAACCATATCAGAAAACTGCATGTAGTTAGACGAGTTTCCCTTCACCTGAATAGCCTCAGGGCAGAGCTGCTTAGCCAGTTTCATAGGCATGGCAGAATGTACGCCATATTTTCTGGCTTCATAGCTGCAGGCGGCTACTACTCCACGGTCTGTTACTCCGCCCACGAGCACAGGTTTTCCTATTAGCTCCCTGTTAAGGAGTCGTTCTACAGACACGAAAAAAGTGTCCAAGTCCATGTGCATGATGCTTCTTTGCATAGCTTTTCTTCGAGACTTGGTCTCGGATTTTTACATATATAATTCTAAAATTTTACCGCGTACTTCTCTCTGGGAAAGACTGAGTAGTCTTGTCAGATTTTTTCTGCGTTGCAACGCGTCTTTACGAGCACTAAAAATTAGCGCATCATAAAACGGTATTGCCATTTTCCTGAATGGACAAGTGAACACAAACGATGAATGGTTTCATCATTTGGTCTAGATTCTATTTCATTCGCGCTGAGTAATTCGAATATTTTAACTGACTAGTACATAAGTTATTTGTACTGAGTTAATCGAGGTATTGCAACGCAAACTAAAAGAGTCCTTAGCTAAAAATTAACTAAAGACGGGTAGAAAAAGTAGCCTGCACTTACGATTAAGTGCCTTTGGGCATAAGACTATTTTTTCAGGGACTTTACATCTTTTCTCAATTCCGTCACTTGGTTAATGAGCTCGCGCATCCCAGACGGAACTGGCTGCTGCTCTGGTAGTGAAAATGTAGTATAGCCTACGGCTTTCCATACTTCTACCACCTGGTTTATGTTTAGGTAATAAGGCTCATAATCAGTATTATCTGAAATGAGTTTAATTTCTTTTTTATCGGTAATGTGGTTTTCTAATCGCTTATAAACTATACCGTCTTCTTTTGTTACTACTACATAACAGCGGTTATCTCTAATGGCTTTCCAGTCCTGTAGGTATTCACATATAACATAAGAGCCAGAAGCTATAGGAGTCATACTATCTCCTTCTATCTGGAATACACGGTAGGACTTCTGTCCTGCTAGTTCTGTGAAAGGGAGATTGAAGTGAGGTAGTTCTCCAATGTAATCAGCATCTCCATAACCCAGCGCATAACCTGCAGATGCTTTTACAGGGACCAGTGGGGTTTGTTCTTCATCTGTTTTCCTGTCTATTATGATAGGAAGCACCCTAAGATTGTTTCCTGTAATGGAAACTGGAGCTTCATTTTTTTCTAAGTCTTTGGTCAGAATGTCATCTATAGAAACCTTAAAATACCGACAGATATCCATCAAAAGATTCAGCTTAGGCTCAGATCTCCTTTCTTCATAAGCACCTATAACAGATCTTTTCACTCCAATTTTATCTGAAAACTGAGCTTGTGTGAGACCCTTGTGCTTGCGCAGTGTTTTTATGTTTTGACTTAAATACATTTTAAAATGCTAAAATAATTAGAATACTAAAATAAACGGAGTTTAATGTGAAGTATTTTTTGCTTTTAGAAATATGAGTAAAAAGTGTAACTAAAATGTGCTTAGAACAGTATCGTAAGGAGTTAAAAAGCACTACCCAGCTCCCTAAAGGAGTACAAAACAGCTTAATGAAGTCAATCGAGAAACAGCTTAAACCC
>CAJXOV010000099.1 GCA_913057815.1 uncultured Flavobacteriales bacterium | reverse complement strand
GCTCGGAGATGTGTATAAGAGACAGGCTCTGTTTGGCTTTCCTTCTGATTCTAGCTTTTCGGCTTTGGCCATAAGCGCATTAAATTCATCGAGCAGAGCTAGTTCGGCTTGTTCTAACGAAGCGTCTACTTTTTTTAGAATTTCTCTGGTGTAGTCAAAGTCAAATTCTATGGAGTTACGCATGGAATCATACTTGGCTATTCCAATGGGCTCAGACAATATTCTGGAGTCAAGACCTTCTTTATGGTGAAAGAGACTCATTTCTAAATTTAGTAAGAAGCCTCCTTCTTGGTCTACTACCGGGATGTTTCTAGTATCTATGAGTATAGTTTTAGAGACGTATTTCTTTTGAGAAAACTCAATGAGGTACTTATGGTTTAGCGGAAGGTCTATTTCTGCTTGCCCGATTTCATTGGTTTCTAAAGTAGTATGTGGCTTGTTGTTTTTCCGAACGCTGATTTTGCAGTTTTCTAATAGGATTTTAGAGACAGACTCTAAGACAGTAATATCGACTTTTATGGTTTCATTAGAATCTTCTACTTCAGGAGCTCTGTGAATACATGAGCTTAAAACCCCCATGAGGAGAATAAAGAAATACTTCATCTCAGAGAATTACTATTTCTTTTTTCGGTAAAACTTCTTTTTACCACCTCCGCCACCACCGTAACCTCTTTTGTCTCCTTTGGCATTCGGATTCCAGGCTGGTGCAGGTCCAAATTCTTTAGGAACAGGAACTTTGAAAACTTCTGTGTCTATAAGCTCTTCTATACGTTTGAACCTGAACATATCGGAAGGGCTAATCATAGTAAGTGCTATACCGGTAGTGTCTGCTCTGGCAGTTCTTCCTACTCTGTGCACATAATCAGCAGCATCATTAGGCACATCATAGTTGATCACTAAGTTGATGTCTTTTATATCTATTCCTCTGGCTAGTACATCTGTGGCTACTACTACTCTGGTTTTTCTGCTTCTGAATCTTCTTATAGCTTCTTCACGATCTTTCTGAACTAAATCTGAAGAAACACCTCTTACTTCGTAGCCATTTCCTTTTAAGGCTTTAGCTATGGTGTTTACCTTTTTCTTAGTACTGGTGAATATGATAATACTGGTACATTCAGGCTTATCTTGGATAAGAGATTTTATTACCGCATCTTTTTGGTCGTCAAACACGCAATACGCTGCTTGAAGCACTCCTTCAGCTGGCTTAGCTAACGCAATATCTATTTCCAACGGATCTACCATTGTCTTTTTTACCAATTGTCTAATCTTAGGTGCCATAGTAGCACTAAACATTAAATTCTGTCTCTTTTTCGGTAAATAAGAAATGATTTTAGCGATGTCTTCATGGAATCCCATGTCTAACATTCTATCTGCTTCATCTAATATGAAGTGCTTTAGGTTAGATAAATCTACGTAGCCCATAGATAAATGAGAGAGTAGTTTTCCTGGTGTAGCTACTATGATATCAGCTCCAGATGTTAGGGCGTTTTTCTGCTTGTCCCAGTCAGAACCTTCCCCTCCTCCATACACTGGAAACGAGTCTGCTCCAGCAAAGTAAGAGAAACCTTGAATTTCTTTGTCTATTTGCAACGCTAGCTCTCTGGTAGGACAAACCACCAGAGTGTTGATGCCATTACTTCCCTGATCACAAATTTTATTGAGTACAGGAAGAATGAAAGCCGCTGTTTTACCTGTCCCGGTTTGGGCACAGGCTATAAGGTCTTTGTTGTCTAAAATAAGCGGTATCGCTTGTTCTTGAATAGGTGTGGCATCTTCGAAACCCATATATCCTATGGCTTCTAAAATGCTATCGTTTAGTCCGAGTTCTGAAAATTTCACGTGGTGAATTTACGGAAATCAATGGATGTTAATTCACCACTTCGAATAACTAAATCAACTTTTTATTCCACACGGGTGAAAGTAGAGTCCACAGTGATAAAAATTTCGTAATCGTTGGCTGCTGTAGATTGAGTAGAAGCGGTAGTTTGTTCTACCCATTCCAGTTGAATTTTTTGTGCTGAAATTCCGTTTTCTATGATGTATTTTTCTACTTCTTCACCGAATTTCTCCATTTGCGAAGCTTCTAACCCTTCAGACCTCACCAATTTTAGAGAAACGTATGATTCATTATCGTAGTTGGCACATATTTTCTTTAATTCAGAATGGTAGTATTCCATGTTATTAGAAGAAGACTCGCCTAAAAATAAAATGGTTTTGTTGTCCATTTTTTCTGGCTCAGGAAACGTAGAAGCTCGTAACTCATTTCCATCTTTATCTATGGTGATGACATTGTCTTTTCCTTTGGCATAGTTGGCCGGTTCTTCAAGCACATCTGAGAAAAATCCATCTGGCTCCTTGTCTTGGTAAGTCCATACCTTTTGATTGATCTTAATCTTGTTGGCACCATCATCTCCAACTATTTCAACATGAGATAGGAAATCATGCGGTTTTAATCCGTCCAATCCTTTTAGTTGAATATCCATCATTCCGGGTTCGTTATCGGCTCCATTTATAAGAATCTGTCTGTCTTCTCCCATATGGTTCCATGAAACTTTAAAACCTCCATCGGTAACATCTAATTCTAAAAAGGCAGTTTCACCTTTTCTATAGAACTCTTCAGCTCCTGTTTTTAAGTTTACTACGCTAATTGGACTGATGTTTTTATTCTCGATAAGTTTAGTCGGTATAGCGAAGAACTTTTTAGTCTCTTGAATGTTTACGTAGTACGCATCATCAGATCCTTTTCCTCCCACTCTGTCAGAGATGAATAGTGCTTCTCCTGGCTCTAGAAATAAGATTCCAAAGTCATTAGCTCGCGAGTTTACTGGTGCGCCTAAGTTTTCTGGTTTTGCCCAGTATTCTTCGAATGGATACGTTTTAAACACATCCAATCCACCAAGTCCTGCGTGTCCTTCTGAGGCAAAATATAATATGTCTCCGTCTGTAACAAATGGGAACATTTCATCTGACTCAGTGTTCACTTCAGGGCCTAAGTTTTTAGGCTTTCCCCATTCTTTTCCTAGCTTTTTACATACATAGATATCTGTTCCTCCAAAACCTCCAGGTTGATTGGAGATGAAGTAAAGATTTTTTCCATCTGGTGAAACAGTTGGATGACCCACTGAATGTTCCGTAGAATTGTATTTGAAGGCTACAGGATCTTGCCATTTACCTTCTTTTTTTGTAGAGAAGAGTATTTCTAATTGCGATCCGTTTTCTTTAGTTTCTTTAGTCAGAGCAGCATTTCTTGTAAAATACAGCGTTGAGGTTTTTTCGTGATACGAGCTCGGTCCATCATGTAGGTTAGAATTGATAGAAAAAGGAAGAAACTTAGCGTGTTCTATTTCTTTTTCGGGGCTTAAGGTAGCCTGAAGTATGTCTAAGAAAATTTCAGGAGAATCCATAAAGTCAAAAGAACCATTGTTTTCACTTTTACTGAAAATGACTCCATCTTCGTATTTAGTAAAGCCCATAATGCTTCCCTCGTCATTGGCATCTAATGAAAAGAATAGAGGGTTTTTCTTATTTCTAGCCAGCTTTTTATAATGGTATGAGTTTACAGAATGATTTCTAGCTCTTAAATCAAGTGGATATATTTCTCTATACTTTTCAAACCAAACTAGAGCTTCATCATAGTTACCTACTCTTTTTAAACTTTGGGCATATTCCAAAATGTCAAATGGGAGAGGGTTAGGCTGGTTTACTAATAGCTTGAAAAACTTTTCTGATTGTACAGGGTCTTGTAAATAGGCATGAGATTGTGCTATTCCTCTTAACGTATGAGCAGTGGTGTCAGATTCTAATGCTTTCTTATAGTGTTTTAGTGCTTTTTTAAAATCGTATTCGTAAAAAGCTCTATCTGCCTTGTTTAAACTTCTATAAGAAGTTTGAGACGTAGCTGCTACAGCTATGGTAGAAAGAAGAACTAGGATTAGTGCTTTTTTAAAGGTTTTCATCTGCATTTATTTATATATCGCTTTGCAATGATACCTCTGCTATCTTCTAAAGTATAGAGGGCAATGGACTATAGCGGTGTATGATTTTTCTTACACGGGAGTCTTTGCCTAAATTCTGTAGCCTTTCTTTATCTTTGTCTAAAACAAAAAAAGAATGTCAGAGAAAGTGCTCTTAGGGTTAAAACTGCCGACTGATCCACGTTGGGCAGATATTGCTACGCAAAACATAAACGACATTTTATTAGACCATGCCTGGTGTGAGCAAAAGGCCGCTTCTAACGCTATTACCATAATAGTTAAGTTTCCTGAGTTCGCTGAATTAGTGGATGAGATGATTCAAATTTCTATGGAAGAGTTGAGCCATTTTAAAATGGTGGTGGAACTACTAAAAAAGAGAGGGTTTGGGCTTGATCAAAAGAGGAAAGAT
Source organism: uncultured Flavobacteriales bacterium (assembly GCA_913057815.1). Lineage (GTDB taxonomy): Bacteria > Bacteroidota > Bacteroidia > Flavobacteriales_D > Sanyastnellaceae > ASP10-05a. The sequence goes on along the minus strand of CAJXOV010000099.1, from coordinate 3,160 downwards.
CCTTATGTAAATGATCTGAGAGATTTCGTGAAAAAGGGAGGAACCAGAGTAGACCAACTTTTAGAGTATCTACTGGTAGGTGCTATGATAGAAGCTAGAAGCTGTGAACGATTTAAAATTTTAACCGAAACACTAGAGGATCCTGAGTTAAAAAAGTTTTACCATGATCTGATGGTGTCAGAAGCAGGACATTATACTTCCTTTTTAACACACGCGCGTAAAATAGCGGGTGTAGAAGTAGCCAATAAAAGATGGGCGGAGTACCTAGATTATGAAGCTACACTAATGGATAAATATGGTTCTGAAGAAACCATTCATGGTTAAAGAAATCATATCTTGAATTTATCGGTATAAAAACATACTTTAGTCACAGATTAATCGACATTATGGATAAAAGAAAATTTCTAAAAGTATCAGGAGTGGCAGCAGCAGGATTGATGGTTTCACCTTTAATATCTTGTGGAGACACTCATTCAGGAAATGCTTCAGTTTCTTCTAATAAAGAATCAGAAGCCACTGGTATTATAACTGAGTTTAAACAATCCACATTGGGGTTTGATTATTCTGCTCTGGAACCACACATAGATGCTCAAACGATGGAAATTCATTTTTCTAAACATCATGCGGGTTATGTAAGGAAATTAAACAAAGCGTTAACTGCTGAGCCTGATTTTAAGTCAAACGGAATCGAAGACTTATTAATGAAGGTGGACGGAAGTCAAACAGCTATAAGAAATAATGGAGGTGGACATTACAATCACTCATTATTCTGGGAGTGCATGAAGCCAGGTGGATCTAAAGCCCCTGAAGGAAAGTTAGCGGAAGCTATAAACTCGGAGTTTGGAAATCAAAAAGCTCTGGAAGAAGCATTCTTTAAAGCTGCCAAAACAAGATTTGGTTCCGGATGGGCTTGGTTAACTGCTGATGCCAATGGAAAACTATCGGTTAGCTCTACTGCTAATCAAGATAATCCATTGATGAAGAATATCGTGAAAGAAGGTGGCACACCTATTTTAGGAATAGATGTATGGGAACATGCTTATTACTTAAAATATCAGAACTTAAGAGGGGATTATATCAATGCTTTTATGGATGTAGTGAACTGGGATACTGTAGCTGCTAAATATGCGGTAGTCTAACCGTTTATGTTCAGTCCCCATATAATAGCTATGATTCCTACTGCTAAGCAGTAAAAAGCAAACCACGATAATTTACTTTTCTTTACCAGAGCTATCATCCATACACAGGCTATGATTCCTGTTATGAAAGAGGCTACAAATCCTATGGCCAATGGAGCCGCTAGCTCTGAAGAAAATGTGAATTTACCATCTAGGATATCTTTAGCCATCTTTCCTAAAATAAGAGGAACCACCATCAAGAAAGAGAATCGTGCTGCTCTTGTTCTATCGATTCCTAAAAGAACAGAAGTGGATATAGTAGCACCAGACCTAGAAATTCCTGGAAGAATAGCCACAGCTTGAGCTAGTCCAATTATAAGCGCATCTTTAACTGTCACTTCTTTGTTTGTGTTTTTAGCTCTGTCAGCTAAGAAAAGCAGACCACAAGTAACTAATAACATAGTTCCGACCAAAAGAAGGTTTCCCTCAAATAGTGATTCTAAGAAATCATCAAAAAATACTCCAACAAAAGCTGCTGGAATCATTGAAATTATGATGGCTAATGAAAAAACAAGGTGTTTCTGATTTTTAGAAATAAGACCTTTGATAATCTCCAGAATATCGTTTCTGAAAACAACGATAGTGCTTAATGCAGTAGCTGCATGAAGTACCACACTTAGGAGTGCTTCTTTGTCTTTTAGATCATCAGCACCCAGAATCTTCTGTGCTAACTCTATATGTCCACTGCTACTTACAGGAAGAAATTCAGTTAATCCTTGAACTATACCTAAAATGAGGGCTTCTAAAAAATCCATGTGTTATAGAAATAAAAGCCCAAATGTAATTGGGATTTTAAGATCGGTTTGTAAGACGAAGGCTTATACTTCTTTATTCGGTTTTTTCATAATGGCATAAATCACTAAGAAGTACCCAGTAAGAATAACTATAGGAGCTACTATCAGCCTTCTGTCGCTAAATATCTCCTTGCTAAACTCATTAGGATTGTCGCTTCCACCACCTGACAGAAGAATAAAACCGATAACTATTACAGCCAGTGAAATTAAAAGCAAGATGTAATTTTGCTTTCCAAAAACGAAATCAGTTGGAGTGTTGTCTTTCTTTGCCATAGTGCTAATGTAATCTTCCGTAGTCTAAACGGATGTATTTTCTTACGGCAAATTTAGTAGAAAAGAAAGAGATGAATATTCCTGCACCGATTATACCTAGAAATAATATGCCAAAAGCAGTTAAAAACTGTTTGTCGAGTACGCCAGTTATCTCTTTCAGTGAGTTTCTAAAGAAGTAAATAATAGCTATTATCATAGTGAAAGCGGTCAAGCCAGCCATCACTCCTCTCCAAATACTTTGAATTAAAAAAGGCTTTTGAATAAATCCAGAAGTGGCGCCAACTAATTGCATACTTCGAATGATAAATCGTTTAGAGAAAATAGCTAACCGAATCGTGTTGTTTATCAATGCCACAGCTATTAACAAAAGAATCCCACTAAAAACTAGGAGAAAAAGGCTGATTTTCTGAAAATTAGCTTGCATTTCTTTCACCATGTTAGGGTGCCATATAACTTGTCTTACAGCTGGATTCTGTTCTATTTCAGCACATAGAATCTTTAAACTATCTGTTTCGGTGTATTCAGCCTTTACCTTTAGATCTACAGATGCTGGTAAAGGATTCTGGCCCATGAATTCTAGAAACTCCTCTTTTAATTCGCGTTGCAATTCCTCTGCAGCTTCTTCGCGAGTTATACTTTTAGTAGTTCGCGTATATGGCTTTTGATCTAACCAGGCTTTGAAAGATTGAGTTTCAGCCTCGTTTACATGTTTGCGCAGCGTAATTAAGATTGGAATATCTTTTTTTAACTTATCGGCAGCCTGATTCCCTACCAACAGGAAGAGTCCCATTAGTCCTAACATAAATAGAACGAGTGTAATTCCGAAAAACACGGATACACCTGATGTTAAATTACTCTTGGATTTACTTCTGTCTCTTATACACATCTGACGCTGCCGACGAATAGAGAGGTGTA
>CAJXOV010000098.1 GCA_913057815.1 uncultured Flavobacteriales bacterium | reverse complement strand
ATCTACACCTCTCTATTCGTCGGCAGCGTCAGATGTGTATAAGAGACAGCACAAATACCCTTAAGCACATTAACCCCACTACATCTGCAGAACCATAAATGTATTCTTCTATCTCTTCTTGAGTATTATACACTTTCTTAGTAAGATCTGTTCTCATGCTTGATAAGAAGGCCTGCACTAATTCATCTTCTATGTTATATTCTTTTACAGTTCTCAGAAATGCATTTATAACAGGGTTAGTACTTATACCAAGCTTTTTGGAGTAAAAATACTCTTCTTCAAATCTATTTAAAAGCTCTTCTTTAGGATATTCTGAAAAGCTGTCTACTATCTCATCTGCTACTCTGACAAAACCGTATATATTATAAATAGCTTGACGAATAGAAGGAGCTAAAAGCTTTACGGCTATAGAAAATGAGGTGCTATACTTTTTAGTGATAATTACAGCACTTTTATCCGATATTTCATCATAGAGTTTTTTCATTTTCTTAGGTATTTCGCAATAGATTCAAAGGCTATTTTACCCGAAATCAAAGCCGGTGGGACTCCAGGGCCAGGTACAGTTAACTGACCTGTAAAGAATAAGTTCTTAACTTTCTTGCTCTGAATTTTCGGTCTTAAGAATGCTGTTTGCCTAAGTGTGTTTGCCAATCCGTATGCATTTCCCTTATACGAGTTATAATCTTCCTTGAAGTCTTTGACACAGTATGATTTTCTAAACATCACATGATCAGATAAAGATTGTCCTGTGAGCTTTTCTAATCTAAGAATAATTAATTTAAAGTACTTCTCTCTCTCCGCAGCTGAATCTTCTAATCCAGCAGCTATAGGGATTAAAAATGTAGCCGCTTCTTTTCCTTCTGGTGCGAAACTTGAGTCAGTGATGCTAGGAAAACTCGCATAAAACAGTGGATCTGTTGGCCACGCAGGATCATCATAGATTTGAACCGCATGATTGTCAAACTCTTCATCAAAAAATAGTGTATGGTGACTAACCTTATCTATTTTCTTATCAAATCCTACATAAAACAATAGAGACGAAGGAGCGAATGTCCTCTTATTCCAATATTTCTCTGAGTATTGTCTATACTCTAAATCTATTAAAGTTTCAGTATGGTGATAATCTGCTCCACTTAGAACTATATCAGATGGATGAAATTTTCCATTAACTATTATTCCGGTTGTTTTACCGTGCTGATCTACTTCTATTCTGTCTATAGGTGAATCTAGTTTACACTTAACCCCTAACTCTTCTGCCAAAGTAAACATCCCATCTACTACCTGAAACATTCCCCCAGTTGGGTGCCATGTTCCTAAACCAAAATCAGCCCAATTCATAAAATTGTACATGGCAGGAGTGTTTTCAGGTTTGGCGCCTAAAAACAACACAGGAAACTCAAGGATTTTGATTAAGCGCTCATTATTAAACTTACGTTTAATCTGTTTTCTGATGTCATAGAACAATTGGTCTAACTTGGTAATAGTTTTGGGAGATATCAACTCAAGTGGAGAAACACCAGGACGGTAAACGATGTCCTTAACCGCTATATTATAATTACTTTCTGCTGCGTTTAGAAATTCCTTTAAATGCTCAGCACTGCCCTTTTCTTCCTTCTCAAACAGTTCATATATCTCTTCAATATTTGAAGAAATCAGAACCGAATCATTCTGGCCATAATAAACCTGATAAGCCGGATTCAATTTTTGAAGATGATAATAATCACTTGGCTTTTTGTCGAAATCGGCAAAGAATCGTTCGAATACATCGGGCATCCAATACCAAGTGGGTCCCATATCAAATAAAAAGCCTTCATTTTGATATACTTGAGCACGCCCACCCAAATGTGAATTTTTCTCAAACATAGTCACCTCATATCCAGCCTTTGCTAAATAACAAGCAGCTGAAAGCGAAGAAAAACCGGAACCTATTATATTGACTACTCTATTCATTGTTTCACGAAATTAACGTTTTATTAAACAACACGCAAAGAAAAACTTAAATTGATGCCAAATAACTGGATAACTGGGTGTGCACCATCAAGCTTTTGTCAGTGACTTCAGAAATCCTATTTTCCCAAACCCGGCCAAGAATAGTACAATTGTTTTTTGTATTAGAAAGCAAATCAGTAAATGATTTCAAAAAAGCATCTTTTTCGTCTTCAGGTTTTTCTACAACAAAATGACATACCCATGAAATCTCACTAAATTGAGAATTCAATAAAAACAAATCGTCAAAAGGGATATCTCTACCTAAATACAGTGTCCTTTTACCTTTTAGTTTTAGGTAATAATTTATGAACAACAAACCTAATTCATGGATTTCACCTTTGGGTAAAAACAATATATAAATGCTCTTATCTGTTGCATGATGATTCTCAATAACACCAGTATTCATTGCTATCTTTTGATAAATAATGTTAGCAATAAAATGCTCATGAGCAGGTTTTATAGATTCTGTTTGCCATAAAACGCCTATTTGGTTGAGTAAAGGCAAAAAGGTTTTAATAAAAATAGATTCGAAATCACCATCCTTAAGTAACCCATTATAAACCTGATTAAATAGGTCTTCATCAAATGAATACATGCTTATAATCAACTGATTTATATCTACATCAGAAATCACTCGTTCGAGAGCTATTTTCTTAGCTTCTGAAGCTAACTCTCGGTCATTCAACAGAGCTATTTTTGAAATCTGATAACCACACCTACTTAACAAGCTTATATTCAGCATTTTTTGCAGATCTAAAAGCTTATAAACCCTAACATTTCGATTAAGTCTTTCGGGGTTTAAGATGTTATATCTTTTTTCCCAAATCCTTATTGTGTGAGCCTTTATTCCAGTGAGGACTTCTAAATCCTGGATTGTAAAAGAGTTCTTTACAGTGTTTATCATATCTTTATTATAGTTAAACAAAAATAGCGATAAATCTAGTTCCATGAAACTTGAACAGAACAATTGGCCATACAAGAACTTACATTGTTGATTCTTTATACCATTGCTTTCACAATTTCAAACTTCTACTCTATTATAAGTTGCGATTGCCAAAAATTCTCTGCTGATTTCACATTTATAAAATAGACCCCAGAGTTCAGTTGATCAAATGAAAAACACTCATGTTGCGAATCAGTTGTAAAAACCTTTGACTGATTCATTAGTATTCGCCCCATTGTATCTGTTAACCTAATTTGAACTTCTGAGTTACTTAAGCCTTCTGCATATAATGTAAATTGACCATTACTTGGATTAGGAACAACATTTAATGATACGGTCTTTTTAAAATCTAATACTCCCGTAGTGCTAACCATAACATCATAAGTAATTTCATTAGTTCCACATTGATTCGTTATTGAAAGAGTCACTTCATAGGCCCCTTCTTCCTCGTAAACATGAATAGGAGATTCTTCAGTACTGGAAATATCATCACCGAAATCCCACAGATATTCTATGATTTGGCCAGGATTTAATTCTCCTTCAGATAAATTTTCAAACTCCACTGATAATTCGTCAGGCATGAAATTAAAATCCGCTACAGGATTGGGAAAAACTGTGATTTCATCTGTGGATGTAAAAGAGGTAGAACCTACTTCATTGAAGACTTCTATGGTAAAACTGAAATCTCCTGGGCTATTATAAACTACCAACTGATTATTTGAAGTAGAAGTCGCTGGTTCACCCCCAGGAAAAGTCCATACTATTTCATCTGAGCCAAAAGTGAAGTTTTGAAAATTAATAGTACGAGGAGGGCAAGGTGCAGACTGACCTACTAAAAAGTAATTAGGAATTGGCGGCTGAGTAGCTTCAATAATCCCTTCTGTTTGCTCATTAATTATCTCCCAATTCACTATTGAACCTCCCCATGCAAGTGAATCACAAATAATACAGCTAATGCCAGGGCCAGCTAATTCATTGGTTATGGTAAGGCAAGCTATTATTGTATCTGTAATAGGAATGTTATGTTCGAACAGGAAAAATATCCCTTCATCATCTGTGGTCTCTTGAATAACCACATTACCGTTAGTATCTGAAATATCCCAAAAATGCTCATTAGATTCTGGATTTGGAATTAAGAATGGCGATGGTGTATAAAGCTGAATCTGTGTCTCTGTAGAAGATGAAACAGAAAAATCTACAAATTCACATTGAGCGCATAATAAAATGGTCACTATTAGGCTACTTATTGTTAAAATTAATTTTTTCATAGTTAGATTATAAGGTCTTTAATTAAAACCTGGCAAAGATGACACTAATTGATCAAGAAGACTTCACGGTGTTAATGGTTAGCGCATATTCACCTTTTGACGTAAATTTGGCTTGTGAAATTTTATGCACTGTTTATCTCTTTTTCCTTAGTGCTCGTGTGCTCTTCAACTGTGATGGCACAAAACTCTGACCCTAAAGTTCAAGCTGATCAAATAAGTCTGCTAAAAAAGAATTACCCTTTTCCTATTTCAGAGAACGAACTACTTCCTCTTTTTCAAGACTTGTACATTCATTTCTATTACGATAATCCTTCAGCTAGAGACAGCATTTGGAATCTGGTAGAGAATTACTCCAAACCGTATTCTAAACTAGATTCTGCAGTATACATTACCTACACAGGTTTTAATGATTATTTCTCTCACGACTATGAAAAAGCTATTCCACACTTTAATCACGCGAAGTATATCTTCGAGAGTGAAAAACACTGGTCGAGCTATTTGGAGCTAGAGCGGTACATAGCAAACGTCCATTATTTTCAGAAGAATGTACAGCGAGCATTTGATATTTACGAGTTTATAAATGAGCATGAAGAAGCTCAAGACTACCTCAAATCTAGAATGGAGCACAACTTAGGTGCACTATTAATGGAGTTAGAAGTAGATGCTTACAGTGGGCCTGAGGGATTTAAAAAAGACAGTATCACCAAAATAATTACAGATCACTTTAACACGTCTTTATCTCTCATAGATTCTACAGACCTGATTACTAAGGCTAACACTTATAGCGTACTTATAAATGTGATGTTTGAGCAAAACCGACTGGATAGTGCTAATACTCTTATAAATGAAGCACTCGACCTGGCCACTAGAGCCAACGATCCAACCAGAATAGCTTTTACCAAAATAAAGAAAGCCGTTTTATTGGATTCTCTTAAGAAATATGATGAGTCTTTAGTATTTATAGATAGTGCTATAGACTATTGCAACGCTGTAAACGATCATTCTCAGCTCATACATTCTCAATCTGTAAAAGCTCAAATACTCAATAAAATGGGTAGATCAGAAGAAGCTTACGAGCTGACTTTGGAGAACATGAGGATCAATCAAGAGAATCTGAATGAGGAGCTGAATGAATCTTTAGCCAAATACGAAACCAAATACGAGACTGCTTCTAAAGAACTAAAAATTAAGGATCAGGAAATAACTATTGCTACGCGTACCCGCTGGACCATTATTCTAGCTGCTGGCCTAGCCCTCTTTAGTCTGGTATTTATCACATTAAGACAACGACAAAAAAGAAAGGCTCAGGCTGAAAAAGATGCCATTTTAATTCAGTCCAAGCAGGATACGTTTACTGAAGTAATAAATGCTCAGGAAAATGAACGAAAACGAATAGCCAAAGACCTTCATGATGGAATAGTACAGCAGCTAGGCGGATTAAAACTAGGTCTTCAAAAGATCATAGGTGACCAACCGAATGATCAGTCGAAAAAACTATTGAATATACTGGATGATTCTACGGAAGAGCTTAGGCAACTAAGTCATCAAATGATGCCTAAAGCGCTGAGCGAATTAGGATTGGTTCCTGCTTTAGAAGATATGCTGGAGAATAGTTTAGGCCATACGGCTATTGAATACAAATTTGAGCATTTCGGTATCAAACAAAGAATAGATGAAAAGAAAGAAATAGCCATTTATAGGATTTCTCAGGAGCTGATTAACAACGTAATAAAGCACAGCGCGGCTACTCAGGTAAATATTCAATTGTTTAAAGCTGCCGAAAACTTGGTGCTGATAGTAGAGGATAATGGCACGGGATTTAACTCAACCACTAAAAAATCAGGTATAGGGTTGATGAACATTTCTTCACGGCTCGATACTGTAAAAGGACATGTTAATTTTGAACCTAGCCCAGAAAGTGGGACTTTAGCAACCATAAAAGTTCCTATCTAAATGATTAAAATTCTTTTGGCAGACGACCACACTCTTATTACGGAAGGTATTTCTAATCTTTTGGAGGATCAGTTGGACATAATAATTAGCGGCATATGTTCTAACGGTAAAGAAGTGATTCGATCATTGGAAAAGTCTACTGATGTAGATCTTATTCTACTAGACATAGATATGCCTATTATGAATGGGCTAGAATGTGCTGAAGAGTTAAAATCTAGATTCCCTTCTATTAGCGTAGCAATGCTGACAATGCATCAGGAAAAAGCCATGATCAAACGTTTTATAGAACTGGGCGCCAAAGGTTATTTCCTTAAAACTATTTCTAAAGAGGAGCTGATTTTAGCCATTCACCAAATAGCTAAAGGTGGTGAGTACTTCACATCAGAAGTTACTAAATCATTGATCTCCGATGATGCGCCCACTCCTACTCTTGCTTTAAATCCTCTGTTAAAAGAACTATCTGAAAGAGAAAAAGAAATTATTATTCAAATAGCTTCTGGACTTTCTAATAAAGAAATCGGAGAAAAACTATTCATCAGCCCTAGAACCGTGGACACTCACAGAACTAATCTCATGAAAAAGCTTGGCGTAAATAACGTAGCGGGTGTAGTCAGATTTGCTTTTCAGAATGGGCTTATAGATTGAAACGAGATGCTCTGAGCATTCTGTCGCTTTTGTTCCCTTCTCCTATCCTCCGTTTAATCGTTAGATTACCGCCAATCAACCAGTATCAAGAATTAAGAGTTACGAGCAACATTTCTTAAACATAATGGAACGACCTAAAATTCAGTTATGTACTTTTGGCAGATGAGTGAAACATTAGACGAAATACTGGAACCTAAAACTTTCAAATTATATACTGCCAATCATGCTCGATTGGCTACTTTTCTTGGTGGGCCCTTAGCTGCTGGTATTTTGGCCAGACATAATTATATGAAGTTTGGCGAGACCGAAAAGGCCAAGAAAGCAGTAATCTATGGAGTTATAGGAATGTTAGCCATTGTGGTTCTTCTTTTGGTTATTCCAACTGGAATTATAGAAAAAATACCCTCTATAGTTATTCCACTTATGTACACTTTAGTGGCTGTTTATTTCATGGAAAAAGCCCAACAATCTTTTATTACAAAACACACAGATTCTGGTGGTGAAGTATACTCTTATGGCAGATCAGCTGGCATAGGGCTACTATGCAGCATCCCTTTTACAATTTTAGTACTGGGAGCTTTCTTTTTATCACCAGAGGGTTCCAGTTCTTTAGCCTACGATAGAGGATTAGAGGAGTTTTCTGCAAATGAAGAAGAGGCCTTTCTAATTTATGATATGTTTGAAGTGAACAGCGATGAAGAATGCGCTTCTTTTATAAAAGAAACTGGACTACCGAACTGGCAGAGAAACAATG
>CAJXOV010000097.1 GCA_913057815.1 uncultured Flavobacteriales bacterium | reverse complement strand
CGGAGATGTGTATAAGAGACAGGTTATAAATTTTACCATTCACCTTTAGTCCAAATTTTACTGGAGACTTCAGATCATTCGAAGGAACCATTGTTCTAATCTCGGATTCTAATTCTTCTTTGGACTTATTAAAATTTAACTCAAGCACAACTGGTGAATCTGATGGACTTAAGAGGTAGGAAGCGTTTAAATCTGTATGCTGGTCAGAATAAAGCGTTTTCATATAACATAACAGCAGGATTGTTAGTGATAACCCCACTACAAATTGTATCCTTTTTAATCTCCTTACCGCTTTCATTCAGATTGAAGTTGATGGGCATGACTCTCGCTAATTCTCTTGAGGTATTCATTCTTACTCATTAGCAACTTAGTCATGTATTTAGTGAGTACAAGTTTGTCAACTAACCTTCCTAAGGCACCTAGGGGTGAATTAAAATCAAAGACATCTATCATTAAAGTTCCTTCTTCTTTATCTTCAAAATAATGAGAATGTTTAAATCGTTTAAATGTTCCTTTCACCATTTCATCAGCGAAATAATGAGGAGTATCCATTTCCGTTATTTCAACTGTTAGTTTTTGGAAAAACCCGAAGTGTTTGGCCCTCCAGGTAACTGTTTCACCCAGTGAAATAGGTCCAGAAGTTACTCCTGAGATTGCTTTTTCTTTGTAAATAGACATTCCAGCTTGGTGAACATCCATATCCAAACATAAATCGAATAGTTTTTGTTTGGGTGCTAGAACTAATGTTTCTATTTTTATAACTGGCATTCGTGAAACCTCATTTCAAAAAGCGGATTTATAATGAAGTAAACCGCTTCCTTATCTTTTTATAAATTTAGTACCCTGATAGGTTCCGTTTTTATAATTAACTCTCAGTATATATTCCCCTGGCTTGAGTGCTGATACATTAATTCTGCTTTTAGAGTATATGTGGTTGCTTATAGTTTTTCCTTGAATATCTGTTATGATGAGATTTTTAATATGAATATTATGATCTACAACTAAAAAGTCAGTAGTAGGATTCGGATAGACTTTTAATTGAGCAATTTCACTTAATTCGTTAATACTCAACTCTGGTGCATTTTCAAAGTACTGCAACGCTCCATAATATTCCCCTGCAAGCATATCTAAGTCTCCATCTCCGTCCATATCTGCTAAAGCTGGAGCTGAAAGTTCATACGTGTTCACCAAATTAAATGGATTTATAACAATAGGGGACATCTCCGGAGAGGATGGTGTACCTATGTTCTCTTGGTATTGGAAAGTTCCTTCGTAGTTTCCTGTCATCAAGTCATAATCTCCATCCATATCTAAATCTGCAAGAACCGGAAGGGGTAAACCTGCTCCAGTTGTAATCCCAAAAGGACTCGAATTAGGCTTCGCAAAAAATGGGTTGTCTGCAGATCCTATGTTTTGGAAATAAACCATTTCGTTCAAATAGTATCCTGTATAACCAACTAACAAATCTAGGTCACCATCGTCATCCAAATCAGCAAAGGTAGGAGTGGTAATATATGTGTCTGGGTCAGGTGAAAAACCAAATGGATTATCTACTCTATCAGCAAAATTTGGTTCTGAAGGTGTGCCCACATTTTCAAAGAAACCTAAGTTTCCATAATATTGACCTACGAATAAATCCATATCACCATCATCATCTATATCTGCAAAAGTGGGAACTCCAATATACTCTACACCAGAGATTCCAAAAGGTGCCGTAACAGCATCTGCAAAAGCTGGAGAAACTGAGCTTCCTGTATTTTCAAAATATTTAGGTACTCCATAATACTCATACACTAGTATATCAAAATCACCATCATCATCCAAGTCTGCTATAGCTGGGAAAGCAAAATAAGTAAGAGAATCTAAACCGAATGGTGTAGAAACTGGATCTAAAAAATGCTGTGCCGAAGCTTGATTGGCAAAAACTCCTCCGATTAGCATAGATATAGATCCGAGTGTTCGCTTTACATAACGCACTGAAAATACAGCAGCCAACTGTAAAGCTAAAGATCTTATTTTCACTATTAGCTTTTTGATCTTTAAAGAAACTATGGATTTTCCTTGAGAAAGTAGGTTCTCTAATTCCCTTTTGGCAGAATTCAACTGTCTAAACTTTCGAGAGAAGTGATTTTTCTTCATTTGATAGATTTGCTTTAGTGATGTGAAAAATAATAACTTTTCAGGTTTTAAATGCCTTGTACTTAAAAAATTACTCGAATTTTTTCATTCTTCTCTTTTAGCCCAATAAGATGAATCAGGAGTGGACAGGCCTTGTTTACTCTCAGGAGCTCTAGGGTTCAGAATGTTAGGCCTTAATTTACCTGGCATGATGTGCACGTCATATATTTCATCTACAGAAGTTAGATAAGAGATTTTACCTACTAGTGCGCCAGTGGGTAAATGAACGATGGCTATACCAGCCTCATTGGCATTCTTAGCAAAATCGAGCTTAGCAAATGTGCTTGAATTTTCTCTCAGCTTGGAAAGTCCGATAAACAAGTAATCTTTATGGATATCCATACCTCTTACAAATCCCTGTAACTGAATTACTGTCTCTTTTTTACCTGAAGCTACATCTATTTTCACCAACTCTCCGGTGGCTGACAGCAAGACGTAGAGCTGATTATTGAAGACTCTAGGAGAGTGAGGCATGGCCAATTCTTTAGCTATGATTTCATTAGAATCTACATCTATGAGGATACCAGTTTTAGTCACCTTTTCTCTCCAGCTCTGGTAAGTGTTTCCGTTATTAAAGGCAGTAGCATATTTAGGTTTTCCGCGTTGCAACGCCATTCCATTTAAATGACACCTGTCTTCAGACACGATTTTATCTATAAAAGATGGACGCCAGTATGGAGTGAAATTATAATTATCATCAATTTTAACCAAACAGGAAAAAAGGGTGTTTACAGCGTATAACTGTTCTCCTTCACCAAAACTCAAGTCATGAATATCCAATCCACCTGTATTATAAATAACTCGTGGCATATATAAGCTGTCATACCGCTGAGGAAATTTAGGATAGTGCTTAGCTAAGTTTTCTGAATTTCGAAAAACAATAACCTCGTCCTTACATGCTAAAGCTAGCTTATCAGTTTCGAAAGATTGGGCTATACCCATGGGCTTCTCAAATGTTCGGGGAAGTTGAATAAGCGAGTTTTCATCTTTTGGAGAAATGAATACTACCTTTCCAGCTTGATATGTAGAGATAGCTATGGTACACCCTAAATGCATAAGTAACTCAGGAATTTGAGGGGAGTACTTACAGCTGAAAGGTGCTAAAGACTGTGGAGGATTATTAGAATTCATTAGTATTGAAGTAAACAGCTTGAAGTGGCTAATTTAACTCACAGCGATTAAAGTACCTATCACCATAATTGACAGTTGAGCCCTTGCTTAGCTTTGTAACACCCAGACTACCTTAAGATGGTTAAGGTGCCACTTAATTTGCCAGTTTGTACTCCTTTTAAACCTACATAATCGAAGGTGTAAAAATATGCTCCATCAGGAACCGGTTCAGAGTTAGGACCATCTCCATCCCACTTGATCGAATTCGAAGTAGAATATACCTCACCGCCCCATCTATTAAAGACTCTAAAGTTAAACTCTCCGATGTAGTCAAAAATGGCTGGTACAAAGAACTGGTTTAAAGAATCTGCATTAGGAGTAAACACATTAGGGAAAGCGACTCTAGGAATACAAAAATGAGAAACCTGAATACTATCAACCGAAGTGCACCCTAGAACTGGTTCCGTAATCAATACGCTATACCATCCTTCATCTTCTAAGGCTACTGATTGACTAACATCTCCATTCTGCCATAGGTATTGACTTCCATCATTTAAAGCATCCAAAAAGTATGGGTAATCCAGCTCAGGACAAAGCTCAATAAAATTGGTTTCAAAGGGTGTTTCAGGATTTTCAATAAACGTCACTTCTACAGAATCTGAAATGGTGTTGTTGTTAAATTCTATGTCTAGAAAAAATGTTCCTGAGGTATCTGTAGTAATGATAGTATCCGTCAATTCTACACCAGAATTTATATTCCAATCAACTAATACATTTCCTAATTCATCAGTCCACATATACTCTGTAAGACCTTCGATATAAAAGCTAAATTCCACAGTTTCACCATCACAACCGAAGTAGTCATTAGTAATTACAGAAGTGGTAGGAAAACAAATTTGTTGGAGGTTTGAGCTTCCTCCTGTGCTTGAGGTAAAACCCCAAATCACCTGAGGAAATCCACCAAATACACTTTCAATTATATTCTCATTATGACTTATAAGAAGCTCATCATCGAAATACATATCTAGTTGAAAGGTAAGCGCATCCCAAACTATTCTAGTGGTGTGATATTCTCCATCTTCAGCGTTTATTCCCAAACCAAGTAATGGTACCGAGGGCTCTATAGGAATGGCCAGATTCCCATTGTAAAATAGACTTGTATGATCATCAGGAATATCATTTCCTACCGCTCCATTATCCCAGGTATCGTACTCAATAGCTATTGAAGGAAAAATCCCTTCATTTTCAGGCGTTTCATTATAATCAGCATATCCTAATCCTTGACCTACCCCCCCAATTTGATTTGTCTCTGGTGCTCTCATCACAAAGGCAAACCCATCAGCTCCATTTGCATCGTTTACTCCCAAATAAAGACAAAAAGTAGCATCAAAAGATTGGTTTAGATTAATGGTGTCTAAATCCCATACAGCCCCTGCTTGACTTCCTTGGTCTTCTGTTAACGTAAAACAGGTTCCGGCTTCTAGGCATGCTTCTCCTTGAATTACAGGTATTTCGAATGCATTACCCACTGTAATAAAATCTTGAGAAAATCCCTTTGCATAGCAAAACAAAAAAAGAAAACATGTAAATACTAAAGATTTCATGGTTCGAAAATAAGAATAATTTACCTTCATATATGATTCTCGAAAACATCAGTCACAAGGGAATTGTTACTTTTACACTAACTTATTTTTATCATGTTACAAAGTATTATAGCCGTTCTTGGAGGACTTATAGCTGCTGCTCCTTTCATTAATTCTAAAAGATCCACCTCATCTGGTTTTATACATTCTATTTCAGAGTATAGTGGATATATAGGCGTGGCTTTATTGATATGGAGTATTATCGGAATATTAAGATTGCTTTCTAATGGACTATTTAGTTCCGGAATAACAGGGTTATGTATTATAGTTGCCGAATTTATAGTCGGTTTTTTATTGGCATATGAATTAGTTCAAGAGCATCTTTTAAAGAATAACGTTAAAGCTTCAGAAGTAGGTGCCGATATAAAAAGAAGTTTGAGTCAATACCAGATACCTGCTGGAATAGCCTTAATCGTTTTTGGAATTATTTCCTTTTTCTAATTTAACACCCATCTTATCAGCAAGCTCTTGAGCTTCTTTAAATGGCAGTTCCTTTTTATTAAATCTATACAACAAGACTTTTCTGGAACTTTCTCCATCCATAATAAAGAGGTGAGCCCGAAGAATGCTGCCATCAGTATATTCAGCTGGCCTAAACTTTCTTATATCACTTTTTAAAGAAACTAGAATGGAAAGATAACTAGAGTCATTATAATTTTCCCATCTCCCTCTTTTAAATCCAAAGTATAACCGATAAAATTTTATCCGTTTTGACCTAGTATCTATGTCTGTTCCTTCAGAAGAAAAAACAATCAGCCCTCCTATGAAGACTAGAACCATTCCACCGACACCAGCTATATAACAAATAAAAATTCCTAAAAACACAAAGGCAATTCCAATAATTTTAACACTGACTCTACTTAATTTGTCTTTGTTTCTGATAGAAAAAATAAATTCTCTTTGTAGACTTTTAGCTATAAGCGATCTTCTATAAAATTCATACCCTACAAACGTTATACCTGCTAACACTATAAAAAACAAAATGAATTCAATCTTGATATACCCAATTTCCTTGGTTATGTATAACCAAATTTCACGGATGAAAAACAATGAGGAGACAAGTAATGAAAAAGTAGACAGTATATTTTTCATTCTATAATGTCTTGACCAACTTATAGAATTTCCTAAGAGGATTGAACTAGTCAAAAAAATACAAAACACTGTTCCTTGGGCTTCATTATACCTTAATAAATAAAATACGGCTACCAAAAACAGCCAAAATATTAATGGTCGAGAAGGCAACTTGACTAAGACATTTTCTGTTTCAAAAACCTGTTCTAAATAGCTCTCTTCTTTTTTCATGATTATCTCCTTCTTCTAGCAGCGGTTTTAGCGCTTATTTCAGGGGAAAATTTGGTAAAGTTCAAACTGAAATGTTTACAAATCTCCTGACTAAAAGCCCCAGAGTCTTCGTTAGTTTTAAAAGTCTTTACCAAAATTCTTTTTCTGTGATCAGGAGTTAGAAGTACTAATTCCTTTTGGGTTTCTTTTTTTATATTAGTGCTATGGAAGTAGCCATGTTTAGCATCTTGAGAATATCTCAGATTTAATAAGGCTGCATCTGGGAAATTCTCAAAAGACTGCCAACTCCACCCCTTTATGAAAAAGTAGCTTTTAAACTCTTTAAATTCGTTTCTGTTTTTGTCAAGAATAATCCCGCACCTGGATAGGCTAAAGAGGACTCCAAGGCCTAGCGGCAAGAGAGAACCTAAAATGGATTCTGAAGCAATATTAAATCCAATAAAAATGAACAAATAGCCCAATACCTGAATAATCCAACTGCCGAACAAGGAACCATGGCTTATAACTACCAAGTCTGATATTGGAGAGAACTTATAGATTAAGAAAAGGGCATATTGGTAATACAGTATAAAGGAGAATGCAGCAATTATACATACGATTACTACCCCAACTAAGGAGTATGTATGATAGCCTTCAATAATTTCGAATGACAAAACAATCATCCCTATAATAGAACCGAGTCCTATAAAAAGTGCTGAATAAGTCCATTCCAGATTGGATTTCTTTTTTAGTGTCCAAACGATTCCAAGGCTTGCTATAACCGGACAAGAAAATGTCATCAAGAAGAATCCCCCTGGAATCTTAACCGCCCATAAAAAAGTGAAAAGAATTAGAAGCCCAAGCCAAATATAGATCGGTCTATTCGGTAAATCATAAGTGACTTTTTTCTCTTCTAATATTTCATCTAATGCTTGATTCAATTTCTATCTCCTTCTTCTAGCAGCAGTTTGTGCGCTGACTTTAGGTGAATAAGTAGTGAAATTCACACCGAGATTATCAGCTAGCAGTTTGGGATTGTCAGTTTCAGCCGCGTCTAAGTTTTTAAACACATATGCAAGAATTTTCTTTCTATGGTCTGGGGATAGTAAATATAATTCATGAGCCACTTCGGTTTGGTCAGTTTGCCTGTTACTTCTGCTGAATGATGTTGTAGTCATTCTCTGAGAAAGCAATGCCATATCCGGATAATTCTCATACGATTCCCATTTTCCAAAATGAAGGCCGAATAACCCAATATAATGTCTGTAGAGTTTTTCGTCAGGTTTAAAACTAGCTCCTTGTTCTGCATAAAGCATAATTAATCCTAAGGGAAGGCCAACTACTGTGAGACAGAGCATTACAGCTATAATCTTAG
>CAJXOV010000096.1 GCA_913057815.1 uncultured Flavobacteriales bacterium | reverse complement strand
GATGTAGAGAGGTCTCGTGGGCTCGGAGATGTGTATAAGAGACAGGATATAGCCCATCTAACTAACACATCCAGGCAAACGGTAAATAATACCTTATCTAAATTAAGAAAAGAAGGGCTTATAGAATATGATCGAAGATACATCTCTATTTCTAGTCCACAACGCTAATTCATGAAGTCTCTCTTCACTTTAATTATTTCACTCTGGTCAGCCATCTCTGTTGGCCAAATTGCTGAGCTGTCTGGCTATAATGACCATGAGGTTTTTATACTCGGGAATTTATCAGAGAATTCTAATTTACTGGATGTTAGTCTTTATATCCCATCAGTATTGCCAACAGAGACTCATTTTACTATTGTCATAAATGGTGATCTGATTTCTCCTTCAACCAATAACGAAAAACAGTTTCATATTCTAACGAACATTCTACTGAAAATAGGGGACTATCCAAATGGAAATGTATTGATCCTATCTGGGGATGCAGATTGGGATTATGGAAATGAAACTGGTTTTAGCTCAGTTTTAGATTTAGAAAAAAGAATAAAGAAGTTTCTGAAGTTTAATTCAATAGAGAATGTCAAGTGGGTTTCTAAAAATGGCTGTCCTGGACCTAAAAGCATAACTCTATCAGATCATTTAGAAGTTATAGCTTTAAATAGCCAATGGTGGAACCATAGAGAAGAAAAACCATCTCCTTCATCTGGAGAATGTGAATTCGCTGAAACTTCTCACATTCAGGAAGAGATAGAGGATTTAATAGAAAAGAACAAGGATAAAAACGTGCTTATTTTAGGACACCATCCGATTTCATCTTTAGGAAATTACGGAGGTCACTTTAGTCTGAAAGATGAGCTCACCCCATTCCCTTTAGTAGGTAGTTTTATTGATGCATACCATGCCCATATCGGAGATAATTTAGATATTTCAAACCAGCGATTACAAGTCTATAATTCGATGATGAATGAGATTTTAGTTTCTCATCAAAATCTTATTTATGCTTCTTCTCATGAAAAAAATCAGCAAATAGTTCGATTGAGAAATAACTACTTGATAAATAGTGGCGCGTTATTCTCTTCCGCTTATGTCTCCTCAAATAAAGATGCGGTTTTTAGATCTAAAGAACTCGGAATTATAAAAATCACTTATAAAGAAAATGGAGGCGTAAATTCTACTTTTTTGAAATTTGACCCACTTTCTAATACGTTCTCTATTGCTATGGAAAACAAGTTATTTGGCTCTGCCTGCTCAGGAAGCACACTTCCTGAAGGAACTATTATTAATTCAGCATTTGTGCCTTGCAACGCTATTGCTAATGACATAACTACTAATGAAATCCAAGCTAAATCTGGAACCGTCACTACAGCAGCTACAGATGATTATACCAAAGGGTTACTTCATAAAATAGTTTTTGGAACTAGATACAGAAAAGACTGGGCAGAGGAAATTAATGTTCCTGTGCTTTCTCTGTCTGATAACAATAAGCTATTTCCATTAAAAAAAGGTGGTGGTCGCCAAACGACCTCTCTAAAATTAATCTCAGAAACTGGAGATGTTTACGCCTTTAGGTCAGTAAATAAAGATCCTTCCAAAGCACTGGCTTTTGATGTTAGATCTACTGTAATAGGCACCATCTTTAAAGATCAAACAAGTGCTCAACAGCCGTATGGTTCCCTAATTATAGCTCCACTATTAGAACCTTTAGATATTTTACACGCTACACCTAAGCTTTACATGATGCCGAACAGTAGTGAACTAGGAAAATTTCAGTCTGTTTTTGGAGGTATGCTGGGTACGTTAGAGGAGCACCCAGGAAAACCAAATAGCGCAGGCGACTTATTTGGAGATGCAGATAAAATTGTCAAGAGCAATGACCTCTTCTCTAAATTATATGGGAGTAATAATCATCAAGTGGATGCTGAAGAATTTATAAGAGCCAGGCTTTTTGACGTGCTGGTAGCTGACTGGAGTAAGCATGAAGACAATTGGAAATGGGCTGCTTTTAATGAGGGTGATAAAACCATTTATAGGCCTATTCCTAGAGATAGAGACATGGTGCTTTCCAAGTGGAATGGGATTCTGCCTTTTATAGCTGATTTACCTTTTGGAATTAACAACATAGAAGGATTTGACCATAAGATAAGAGGGTTTAGAAGTCAAGTATTCCAAGCTAGATTCTTAGACCGTTTTATTTCCACTCAACTTTCTATGGAAGATTTCATAAAGGAAGCGAAAACAATTCAAAACATGCTTACGGATGAGCTTATTGTTAACTCTGTGAAGGCGCTCCCAAAAGAAGTTTTTGAACTCTCTGGTGAAGAAATCATCTATCATCTAAAACAAAGAAGAGATGACCTTGTTCAGTATGCCAATACTTATTTCGAATGGTTAAACAAAGATGTGGAGCTGGTGGGTTCCAATAAAAAAGATAGATTCGAAATAGAAGTTTTAAATAAGGAAAAGGTAAGCGTAAAAATATATGACTTTAAAAAGTATCAAGCCTCTGGAAAACCATTTTTCTCTAGAATCTTTAACAGTTCAGAGACCAAGCTTATAAGGTTCTATGGACTTAATGGCGATGATGCTTTTATGCTCAAAGCATCAGAGAAATCTAAAATTCAACTTGTCTTTATAGGTGGCCATGGAGATGATTCATATAATTTCCCTCCAGATTATAAGTCGCTTGATATTTATGATTTAGCAGCGTTGCAGCGAAACTCTGGCCATACCAAACAATACAAGAACAACTGGAATCACGACCTCTATAATTATGATAGAGGCAGTTTAAAATTTAATTCATGGATACCTTCATTATCTATAAGTTATTCCACATTTCAAGGGTTTAGTTTTGGTTTAGGAAATACATGGACGAGGCATAAATGGGACAAACGAAATTTCAGCTCTAAACATTCTGTTAAAGGAATTTATACCACTTTAAACAGGTCTGGACTGACTTACCAAGGAGAATGGAATGAAGTCATACAGAAATGGAATATTAAAGCGCGGAGCACCATTGGAAATCCGAATTTGAATAATTCGTTTTACGGTGTTGGAGATGACTCCGAGTTCAACCAAGATCTAGATACAAATAGTTTCTTCCTCACTAATTATTTAGAATACTCAGGAAACATAGGAGTTTCTAGAAGGTTTTGGAAGAAAAGTGAATTGAGTATTTATACAGGTTATTCTAGGTTTGAAAGCACACCTAAATCAGGTTCTTTCTTAGACATTGTAAGGGATAGTGTCTCAGGAGCCAGCGAGTCTATTTCTTCCATTCCTTTCCATTTAGACCTGACATTGGATTTATTAGATCATAGCAGTTTGCCTACTAAGGGAGTGAGAGCTGTAATAGATAGTGAGTATAATTTAAGGATTGAAAGGGGTAAAGAAAACTTTGCTTTTGTTTCTTCATCTGTTGAATATTACACCTCTACTAGAAATAAAAATAAGCTAACTCTTGGTCTTAAACTAGCCGGAACTAAAGGATTTGGAGGACTTCCATATTATAAGCAATCTAATCTGGGAGGAGATACTGGTTTAAGGGGATATACAAGTAATAGATTTACAGGAGAATCGCGTGCATTTTTAAACACTGAGCTAAGATGGCAACTCACCAGAAAAAGGAATGAGTATTCTCCAGCTAAATTTGGAATACTCGCTTTTTATGATACTGGAAGGGTATTCGAAAAAGAGGAAAATATTAAATTATTCTCAAACTCGAAATCTGGTTACGGTACAGGTTTTTATGTGGTTCCATACTCCAAATCTTTCACTCTTTCATTTACTTTAGCTTGGTCAAAAGAAGAAAATTTCTATCCTGGCTTCACTTTCGGAACGTTTCTAAATTAGACTGAATATCCATTGAAAAATCTCATGAATAAAAATTCACAACATATTGATAAGTATACATTTATAAACAGATTATTAATAGTTGTCGTAAGTGTTGGTGGAGTTCTGTTAATGGGGATGACTGTTTTAAGATATAACAAAAAGGCCCCTTCTGATCATTTAGGGAAGTCAAAAACAATCAAATTAGACAAGAAGCTGACTGAAATATCTGGTTTAAGTTTTTCAGATGCTCAAGGACTTTTGGCAATAAATGATGAAAAAGGGAAAATCTATTCACTGGATAGTTCAAATGGTAATATTCTAGATGAATTTTCATTTTCAGACCCGAATGATTTTGAAGGAATAGCAGCTGTCGGTAAACACATATATGTGGTTGATAGTTCTGGTGATCTTCATAGATATAATACGGAATCAGGCAAAACTAAAAAAATTAAAACTGACCTAAAGCATAAAAATGATATAGAAGGATTGTGTTATAATTCATCTGATTCTACTTTATTAATAGCAGCTAAAGGTCAGTCTCTACCCGATAAGAATAAAAAATCATTCAGTTCTATTTTCAAGTATGATATAAAAAAAGGAAAGCTTGATAAAGAGGTCTTTTTAAAGATAAAGATGGAAGAGGTGGAAAAGGCGCTTGGTAAGAAAATCAAAGATGGTTTTGGTACTTCTGGAATTACCATTCATAATGGTCAATTCATTATTGTCTCTCATCATTCCAAAGCGATGCTTGTTTATGACCAAAACATGGTGCTTAAATCTGCATATAATTTAAGTTCTAAAATATATAACCAACCCGAAGGAATCACTTTTATTAATGACGTGTTAGTCATTTCAAATGAAAAAGGAAGTGCTAAAAAATCTACTCTTGTGTACCATAAAAATTTCAGTTTATGAAAAAAACATATACCCTTTCCATCATATTGACGCTTGCTATATTGCACTCTTGTTCAGTTAAAAAACCCTTTTATAATTCTAATCAAACAGCTTATAGTATTGAAGCTAATAGTGGATTAAAAAATGCTAAAAGTGTTTTATATTTAATTGGCGATGCAGGAGAGCCAACCATAGTTGGGACTGATTCTACACTTTCAACATTAGCCGAGTCTATTAAACTTACTGACCCTGCCAAAACGGGTGTTATTTTTCTAGGAGATAATATTTATCATGATGGAATGCACTCTAAGCATCACCCAGAAAGACCCTTGGATGAAGCTAAAATTAAAGTCCAATTAGATGCAGTACTGAACTTTGGTGGCCAAGTCGCTTTTATTCCTGGAAACCACGACTGGCATAAAGGACATTCCGATGGATTAAAGTACTTAAAAAGGCAGGAAAAATTCATAGAGAAATACCTTAACGAAAAAGTGTTTTATCCTAGTGACGGCTGTCCCGGTCCAGAACTAATTGAGTTTGGAGAAGATATAGCCTTAATTATAATAGACACTCAATGGTGGCTGCAGAAAGAAGGAAAGCCAGTAGGTGACAGGGGAGGTTGTGATGTAAAAAATGATGCAGATTTCATTTTAGCGATTAGAGAAATGCTAAATGATAACAGGGACAAACAGATCGTAGTAGCTGGTCATCATCCTCTTTATTCTAATGGAGAGCATGGAGGTTATTTTAGGCTTAAAGACCACTTATTCCCACTCACTAAACTTTCTAAAAAGGCCTATATACCACTGCCTGGTTTAGGAAGTATTTATCCTCTTTATAGAAAATACATCGGAAATATTCAGGATATTCCTCATGAGCGATATAGCGCTTTAGTTGGCCTTCTAGAAAGTGAATTTGAGGGTTACCCTAACTTGGTATATACCAGTGGACATGATCATAATCTTCAGTTTGTAAATAAAAATGGAATTAACCACATTTTAAGTGGAGGTGGAAGTAAGGCTACTGTAGTTAGAAAAAACAATAATATTGATTTTGCCGCTAGTGAACAGGGGTTCTCTAGAGTAATAGAATATCAGAATGGTGAAATATGGGTAGAGTTTATAACACCTGCTAGTGACTCGCCCACCGGAAAAGTCCTTTATTCAAAAAAGATAAGTAACGTTCCTCAACCTAAGCCCGAAATTAATCTGGATGAACCATATACTTACAGTCCGAAATTGACTCCTCATGTAGCTCACGCTGATTATGCTGCCGGCCCATTAAAAGAAAAACTATTAGGAAAACTTTACAGAGATTCTTGGACTGATACTATCAATGTTCCTGTTCTTAATATGGACAGTATTGGTGGAGGTCTTATAGCGTTGCAAAAAGGTGGAGGAATGCAGACAAAGTCAATTCGTTACGAAGGAGCCGATGGAATCCAATACGTTTCCAGATCCATAAATAAGTTCCCAGACAGATTGCTTACAAAAGAGCTAAAGACTACCGTAATAGCAGATATAGTTAAAGATGGAATAGCTGGTTCACATCCTTATGCTTTTGTAACTGTTCCGCCTATGGCTGAAGCGGCTAAAGTGTATCATACAAATCCTAAAATAGTGACCTTACCAGACCACCCAAGGTTAGGTGAGTTTAGAGAAGAGTTTAAAGGAATGTTAGTGCTATTTGAAGAAAGACCAGCTCATAATCAAGAGATTAATCCTTCATTCGGAAATGCTAAAAAAGTAGTGAGCTCCTTTGAAGTCATAGATAAAATAAGAGAAACCCATGATGCTAAAGTGGATAAATATCCTATGCTGAGAGCTAGGCTTTTCGATAATTTCATAGCAGATTGGGATAGACATGATGACCAGTGGAGATGGGCCAGATTTAAAAAAGGAGATAAAATCACTTATAAACCCATTCCTAGAGATAGAGATCAAGTCTACTTCAAGCAAGATGGCCTGGTTCCATTTTTGGCTTCTAGAACTTGGGCTCAAAGAAGATTCCAAAGTTTCACTCCTGATGTCAGAGATATGGGTGGACAAAACATGAATGCTCAATGGGTAGATAGAGCATATCTGACGAACTTAGACTTGGACGATTGGAAAGCTGTAGCTGATTCTTTACAAAATGAACTGACTGACCAACTTATAGAAAAATCAGTTAGGCTCCTTCCCGAAAGTGCTTTTGAAAATACGGGTGAGTACACTATTGCTACGCTTAAAGAAAGAAGAAATAAGCTCCAGGAATTCGCTGTTAGATATTATGAGATTCTGGCTGAAAATGTAGATGTGGTGGGAACTTATGAGAAAGAATATTATAAGATTCAGTACACTCAAGGAAATGTAAGAGTGAGAACCTATACTCGTAAAAAAGGAGATAAAGTAAAAGACGAATTACATTTTGATAGAACATTCATTTCAGGTGAAACCAAAGAGGTGAGAATCTATGGAATTGGCGGTAATGATGAATTTGAGATTAAAGGAAAAGGGTTAGATTGTTCAGTGTTGGTTCGGATAATAGGAGGTTCAGATAAAGATAAATACCACTTAGATTATAATGCTGATGGACTGAAGAAAAAGCTTCATATCTATGAATTTAGAAAGAATGATTTTAAGGATAAAGAACTCAAAGAGGCAAAAAAACTAAAACTCCAAATAGTTCAACATGAAGAGGATCATTTCGATTATGAGAGAAATGAGTTTAAATACGATTCTTACTTGCCACTCATTTCAGCTGGATATAGCCAAGACGATGGTTTGTTTTTAGGTGGAGGATTCATGACTATGAAACAAGGGTTTAAAAAATTCCCATATGCTAGCAAGCATCAGTTTTTGGCGAACATCTGTCTCTTATACACATCTCCGAGCCCACGAGACCTCTC
>CAJXOV010000095.1 GCA_913057815.1 uncultured Flavobacteriales bacterium | reverse complement strand
GTGCTTGAATTTTATCATAGTTCTTTCGAAGCTCACCGAAGAAAGTATCACCCATCTCTTGGTAAGTTTCCCTAGGAGAAGGACCTACATCACCCCATTCTCTTTGAAGCTGTCTTACTGTAAGCTCTAGGTTTCTAATAGAAGTTTCACCTTCTAATCCTTTAGCCTTAGTGATAAGCTCTTCTTTTTTCTTCTGGTTGATTTTTAAATCATTATCCTGAAGCTCCTTGTATATGTTTATGTTATAAAAGAACTGTTCTTTTAAAGAAGTAAACTCACTGTTTACTTTTTCATACTGATCTCCTGGAACATCTCCAGTGCTTTTCCACTCTTCTAGAATGGTATTGAAATCATGAAATGCTTTGCCTATGTTTTCTTCGTTCTGAACTAAATCTTTCATACGAATCATCAGCATTTTCTTAGAAGAAAGATTCGCTTTTTGTTCTTCAGCTATCTTTTGTCCATGCTCCTTAACACGCTCGGAATATTGACCTATCAATTCTCCGAATACTTCATCTAATTCAGAAGCTACCGGTGTAAATTCTTCACCTTCTTCGTGCTCGGCCTCATTCCACTTTTCTAATTGAAGTTGACGTTCTTTAGCTGATTCGGCTTTGTAGTCTGCACGTGCTTGTCTAACCTCTTGCTTGATAGCGGTAATATCTTCGTTTTGAAGTAGCGCTCTAAATTTTTCTATTAACTCGTTTTTCATGTCGTATTCTGATAATCTTTCTAGTGCTTATTAAAAAAGCGTTGCAAAGTTAATGAATTCAGCACTTTTAACTTTACGTAATATTTAAGCTATTACATGTACTGTTAATAGGAAAAATAGTTGCTTTGCAATATGACTAATTCGGAGAAGGAACTCCTCTATAAAATGAAGCTTTGGTGTGATCGTCAGGAAAGATGTCACTCTGAGTTGAGGACTAAACTTTATAATGAAGGGTTGTACGGATCTGAAGTAGAAGGTTTTATAGCGGAGTTAATTAGTCAGAATTATATCAACGAAACTCGTTTTGCTCAAGCCTATGTCTCAGGGAAATTTAGAATAAAGCGCTGGGGTAGAATTAAAATTCTTCAAAATTTAAAATTAAAGCAGGTTTCCGCCTATTGCATAAATGAAGGATTGAAGGAAATCGATGAAGAAGAATATTCAAAAACTATTGCTACGCTCATAGAAAAAAAGCACCGTGACTACCGAAAAGAGAAAAACCCATACATCTTAAAAAATAAAATAGCTAAGTATGTAATGAGTAGGGGATTTGAAGGAGATTTAGTGTGGAGTCAGGTGAATGATTTTCTGAAAACTTAACGAGGACTTTTAGAGGTGTGTTTATGGATAATTCCTGCTCTAATTTTAATTATTTAGAGCCGTAAATCATACATTTGTTGGTATGATTACATTGGATAAACTCACCAGCCTCACAGCGCGATTAACCGCACTGAGAGGATATCTTTGACATAGATGTCAAGCTTCTTCAAATAGCTGAAGACCAAAAACACACCCAAGATCCTGAATTCTGGAACGACTCTAAAAAGGCTGAATTAGTCATGAAGCAGATTCGTAATAAAAAAGTATGGACAGATGCTTATGCAGATACTGAAACAGCCATAGAGGATTTGAATGTGCTTTATGAATTCAATAAAGAAGGAGAAGCATCAGATAAAGAAGTCACTTCGGCTTATGATAAAGCTTTTAGTCTGATAGAAGAGCTGGAGTTTAAAAACATGCTTTCCGCAGAAGAGGATAATTTAGATGCTGTGGTTCAGATTACTGCAGGCGCTGGAGGAACAGAAAGCTGTGATTGGGCTGCCATGCTGCTGCGTATGTATAAAATGTATGCCGAAAAGAATGGACATAAAGTAGATACTTTAGATTACCAAGAAGGAGATGTAGCGGGTGTTAAACAAGTAACCATAGAAATCTCTGGAGAATTTGCCTTTGGAATGTTGAAAGGAGAAAATGGAGTCCATAGGCTTGTAAGGATTAGTCCTTTTGATTCTAATGCCAAACGGCATACTTCGTTTGCCTCAGTTTATGTGTATCCTTTAGTAGATGATACTATCGAAATAGAAGTAAACCCTGCAGATATTACATGGGATACATTCAGGTCTGGTGGAGCGGGTGGACAGAATGTAAACAAGGTAGAAACGGGAGTTAGAATCCGTCATAAACCTTCAGGAATAGTCATAGAAAACACAGAAACTAGATCCCAGTTAGGAAACAGAGAAAAAGCCATGCAGCTCTTAAAATCTCAGCTTTATGAGATGGAGATAGCCAGTAGAAATGAATCTAGAGCGGAGATAGAAGCCGGTAAGAAGAAAATAGAATGGGGTTCTCAGATTCGGAGTTACGTAATGCAGCCATATAAAATGGTGAAAGACGTGCGTACCCAGCATGAAACATCTAATGTAGATGCGGTGATGAACGGAGAAATAGATGGATTTTTAAAAGCATTTTTAATGGGCTCAGGAAAAGGAGCTTCTACAGAATAAAACCAATGAGTGAAATAACTATCTACCATAACCCACGATGCTCTAAGAGCAGAGAAACTCTAGCTCTTATCCGAGAAAAAGGAGTAGAACCAGAAATCCTCGAGTATATAAAAGAGATTCCTTCTAGAGACGAACTAAAGCTAGTGCTAGCCAAGCTGAACTTGAATATAAAAGACATCCTCAGAAAAGGAGAAAAGATCTACAAAGATAAATTCAAGGGCATGAATTTTACGGATGAGGAATGGATGACTATAGTATTAGAAAATCCAAAACTCATAGAAAGACCAATAGTAGTTAAAGGAAACAAAGCTGTTCTTGGTAGGCCTCCTGCTAATGTTTTGGAGTTGTTATAGTTTAAAGGTTAATTCGAGATTCTAGTAAGTAGTTGGTTTTTGGCATTTGAATTGCTCCAAAGACTTTTTTAAAACACACTATCATGAAATTAATAAACACACTCTCTTCGATTTTCATTATTGCATTTCTTTGTGCCAGTTGTAGCAAAGAAAAAAGATTAGAAAAGGAGCTTTACAAACAAGAAAATTATAAAATAGAATCTCTAGCCTGGGTAAAAACTACCCAAGTTGTGGATGGAGAGGAATTTCCAGAAGTTTCTATAGTCTCAGGAACTATAGCCAATGCAGGATTCGTTAATTTTTTTAAAGACGGTGACGGTTATTATGAGTTTGAACTTGATAATGGCATACAAAGAAAAAAAGACTTTAAATGGGAAGTAGAAGACAAAAAAACGGTTTCTATTGGAGAAGGTGGTACTTCTATTTTTGATGCATTTTCAGATATACTATTGTCAGGATTAAACGGAGAAGACCCTGAATTCAACCTAAGTTCAGAAGCATTCGCCTTTGAGTTAACCAAAGGTTCTGGAGGTAAACACTCCTTAGAAGGTGGTGGAGGAATCCAAGCATTTACAGTTGATAGTGATATCCTTAGCGAGCAGTATACTTATGTGATTACTATGAAAATCCAAGAGGATTAATTAGGGTTTAGAACTTAAAGGAACTAAAAAAGGGATGATCAAATCATCCCTTTTTACTTTTAATCTATTCAACCTATCAACTTACTCACCAAGCATCTTAGCAGGATCTACCCATTCATTATATTCCTCCTCAGTAACATAAGCCAAAGAAAGAGCTGCAGCTTTTAGTGTAGTTCCTTCTTCATGCGCTTTATTAGCTATTTCAGCAGCTTTATAATAACCGATTTTAGTATTTAGGGCAGTAACTAGCATCAGTGAATTGTTCACTAGCTCATCTATTCTTCCTTTATTAGGCTCTATTCCTTGAGCGCAGTGCTCGTCAAAGCTTCTACAAGAATCTCCTATGAGCTGGGCGCTTTGCAATAGGTTATAAGCCATCATAGGCTTGAAAACGTTCAGTTCGAAGTGTCCTTGCATTCCGCCTACTGTTATAGCAACATCGTTACCCATCACCTGAGCGCAAACCATAGTAATGGCTTCGGCTTGTGTAGGATTTACTTTTCCCGGCATTATAGAAGAACCAGGTTCGTTAGCTGGAATAATGATTTCACCAATTCCAGACCTTGGGCCAGAGGCCATCATACGAATATCATGAGCTATTTTGGAGATAGAAACCGCCAGTTGCTTAAGAGCACCATGCGTCTCTACTATAGCATCATGAGCCGCCAATGCTTCAAACTTATTTTCAGCAGTAATAAATGGATGTCCTGAAAACTCAGCTATTTTCTCGGCTACCAGTTCAGAGTAACCTTTAGGAGTGTTTAATCCCGTTCCTACGGCTGTTCCTCCTAGTGCTAATTCTGAAAGGTGAGCAAGTGTATTTTCTAGCGCTTTTAAACCATGGTTTAATTGAGAAACATATCCAGAAAACTCCTGGCCTAAGCTCAGTGGAGTAGCATCCATAAGGTGAGTTCTCCCTATTTTAATTACATCTTTAAAGGCATCAGATTTAGCTTTCAGCGTGTCTCTTAATGCCGCAACACCTGGAATTGTGTTTTCCACTACCATTTTGTAACACGCTATGTGCATACCAGTAGGAAAAGTATCATTACTACTCTGAGACTTGTTTACGTCATCATTAGCCTTCACTGGCATTTCACCACCATCACCTAGCGCACCACCATTGAGTACGTGAGCTCTGTTAGCTACCACCTCATTCACGTTCATGTTAGATTGTGTTCCAGAACCCGTTTGCCAAATTACCAACGGAAATTGATCATCATGCATACCAGTAATAATCTCATCACAAACCTTAGAAATAAGATCCTTTTTCTTTTCGTCTAATACTCCCAGCTGATGATTTGTATGAGCAGCAGACTTTTTCAAATAAGCAAACGCATGAACTATTTCTAACGGCATACTGGCAGCAGGACCTATTTTAAAATTGTTTCTAGAACGCTCAGTTTGCGCTCCCCAATACTTATCCGCAGGAACTTTTACGTCTCCTATAGTGTCTTTTTCTATTCTATAATCCATGGCTGTGAATGCTTAATTATTTGCGGTGCAAAGATAGTAAAGTAACCTATAATGGTTGGTTGAAAAGTGAAGGGTTTGAATAGTTCTAATGATTCTCTGATCGGTCAGATTCTTTGATTAATCCTTTATATCACTAATTGTTTCTGTCGAATTATTATCTATTAGTTTTCCGGTTTTTAGACCTAAGAGAAATATAGAAGCGACTAACATAAAATTGAATAAGCTAAGCCAAGGAAATGGGTCTACTGGTTTAGGTGATAATGCAGAAAGTGGCGGGTAAACCGTCAATCCTTGATTGTTTATAACCGAATAATACAATTCATATATAATCTCTTCTGCGCTTATTATCAATATAATTAAAATGGTTAAGGAAAAAATTAAATGAAGGTTTATGGTAATGGCTTTAAAACGACTTATTATTCCTCTCATCAGACTAATCACCGTTCCAAATACTGTAAAGTAAAAAAAGAAGATCTTAAGGAAAGTAAATGAAAAATAGGAATCCATAATGGTAAGTGAGACTCCAGGAATAGTAGATAAGTACAGTGTTTTAGGCCAAGAAAAACTCAGTGCTACAGCAATGCCTGCTGCTGCTAAAAACCAATATAGTTCTATTTGCAAGGGTTTAGGTATCAAGAGTTTCAGATTATCAATGAGCCTTTATTAATATGCAAACTCTTACTGGCGCAAGTCTTTGATTTGTGCCGAATATTAGGAAAGGGGCAACTTGGCATTTTAGATCTCTTCTAATTCTAACAGTCCTTTTTCTTTCTGCTTATAGCTAAAGTAAATGATAATAACTCTTTGACCTACATCAAGCTAAAAACTAATTACTTTACTTCGAGTCATCTGCTTCTATTATTTCCTTCATCAGTTGGTCGTCTATTGCTTCACCACTTTTTAAAACTCTTATAAAACTGTCTAGTTCTTGTTTGTCTTTTTCTATTCTGTCTTTGTCCTTCTGCAGTATGCTAATTTCAGGAGTTTCTTTCGATTTTGAGTCTAAGTTACTTTCTCTACAAGAAGTGAGATTGAAAATCAATAGAATGGCCAAACTTAATCTGTGGTATTTGACTGTTGTCATATCTATTGCTTTTTTTGTTTCCTACAAAGATAGTTGTAAGAATTAGTTCATTATGAACTGAAACTATTCAGTGGTTTTGAAAATGGAAAAAAGGATTCTAAAGTTTTGATTGATTAAATTAGTTCCAATGAGAATTAAAGCCAATGTCCTATATGTTGTTTTTCTATTTCTGATGACTAGCGTTTTGTTCTCTTGCATTCATGAAATAGAACAAGAGTTTTGTGCCAATGAATTATATATGCGGGAGTCAATATTGGGTGATTGGCCTACTATATTTACTTTGCCACTCCCATCAGATACAGTTTTAATGAGTTCGCTTATCTATGACTCACTTAAGAATTTATCAGTTGTAGAAGATGATTACTGGCTAAATGTTAATTTAAAACTATCATTAACTGATTCAATTCAAATAGGAATTTTTAATCCAAATGAGTACGCTCCAAATTGGCCGTCAAGACATTTGGATATATTTATTAGTAGGTTTAATGAAGTTATACTAGAACAAGAATTTGTTTTGAATGATTCCCTTGAATTTGAAATCATCAAATATTTAAGGGGAAAACGAGAAGGGAAGTGTAGTAAAGATTCTATTTCACGGATATTAGAGATTTTAAAAAAGGAAAGTTTGCCTTTACCGAAAAGATGGTTATACGTAGATGTGAATTGGGATAATCGAGCTGACCGAGGATTCTTGGTAAAAACACTAGATAATATTAGACAGTCCATTAATGTGTTCTACGAAGAGATGTCCATGCAATACTTTAATAAATCGATTTGTCAATTAGACTCCATAGAAATCCATGCAATAAAAAACTGTCAATGTGTATTTATTTGTGAGCCACTTCGTCCTACGCCACCACCAACTCGAATAGAGATCTCAAATCCAAAGCTAAAAATTAATGAATAAACCTTCTTTATATGTGATTTGTCTCGCTGTCATATTTGCTTTATTGATTTCGTGTTCTGATGTTTCTAAAGAAGAGTTTTGTGCCAATGAGTTATATATGCAGGAGTCTGATTTTGAAGATTGGCCGAGGGTTATGACTTTAGAGTTGCCGTTGGACACAGGTATTGTCTTGTTTAGTGAGTTTATGGCTGAAAAGCTACCAGAAACTTCAATTAGGTTGCCGATTCGTTTAGCGTTAGACAAGACCAATTATCTAGAATTAGATTTTACTAAATGGGGTAACTTTCCTCACTGTGGAAGTGGAAGGAAGGTAGATGTTTTCATTGGTAGGTTTAATAGGATATCATTAGATTGTGGAATAGGTCATAATGATTCGTTAACATTTGATTTAATTAGCCTCTTAAAAAAACAGAGAACAAGAAGATTCAATTTAGATTCTATCGCAGGAGTTTTGGAATACAGTAAAAAGAAGAGTGAACCTATCGGACATGAAAAAATCTTTGTAAGATTAGACTGGGATATTGGTGCCGACAAAGAATTTATAAGAAGCACTCTAGTTAAAATTCAAGACACGTTTTCTATATTCTACGAAGAAATGTCCATGCAATACTTTAATAAATCGCTTTGTCAATTAGACTCCATAGAAATCCTGTCTCTTATACACATCTCCGAGCCCACGAGACCTCTCTACATCTCG
>CAJXOV010000094.1 GCA_913057815.1 uncultured Flavobacteriales bacterium | reverse complement strand
TATAAGAGACAGCATGGGAGGTTATTACGCAAATTATCTATAGCTAGCTAACTATATCATTGACTTTAAGACCTTTTTTGCTGGTTGAAGAGGATATTATTCTATAATGTCTTCAATTAACTCTTTACATATGGTAATTTAGCCTGAGCTAAATAAATTTGTAAAACATCCATTTCTCAGCCTAAATAAAATGAAAGCCTTATTCAAATTAATCTTTTCAATCACAGCAGTTCTTTCTGTATTTACTACTTCAGCTCAGGAACTTGATTGGGTAATCAACGAAGTTCAGGACTCCATAGTAAATAACCCTATAGGCAACTACATAAGTACCACCAAAGCTATTTTTGATTTAGATAGCAACATCGTATCTGTAGGGACTTATTATGGAATAGTGGACTTTGATCCTGGAACAGGAACAGAAATCCGTAGTTCTGCGCATGTAGATTCACCTGATGATTTCGATCAATGTGCTTTTGTAAAAAAAATGGACAGAGATGGTAATTTAATTTGGGTTCAAACTTATACTAATCAGGGTACAGCAGCCTTCTCCAACATGACGGACATAGTAGTCAACGAGTTCAATAATTACTTCTTTATAGGAGCTTAACGAGGTATAATTTTTACTCCATCTACAATCCTTGAGACATATGACGGTTTTAATTTTTTCGTAGCTAATGTATTGAATGACGGATCAGAGAATTGGGTGAAAGAATATGGTGCTGACGGAATTGAAGAAAGAGCCACAGCTATTGTCTGTGACCTGAATGGAACCATCTTTGTTACTGGCGTGTATAGACCTCGCTATAACATTTTCACTGGAGATTCTGAAAATAACTTATCAAGCTTGGAGTCTGCATTTGTACTAAAGATATCGTCATCATCTACACCTAGCATAGAGCCTTCGCAAGGTTCATTAGAACGGTTTTCTCCTACTAATCCCGAAGGAAAAATTATAGGAAGAGATTTAGTCTTGGATTTTAGTGAATCTGATACCATCCCCAACCTCTTACTAGTCGGTGAATTAAGCGGCACCTCGAATTTTAATGTCTATGACTTCAACCCTAACGCAAGTGATCTCAGTGTGGACACTGAAGGGATAAGAAAGGTTTTTGTATTAAAATACTCCCCATACATGATTGATATGGAAGGAACATGGGTGAGATCATTTGGAGGAAACACTGATGCCATACCGAACATACACATCTCTGCTGACGAACTTGGCAATGT
The DNA here is from genome assembly GCA_913057815.1 of uncultured Flavobacteriales bacterium. Lineage (GTDB taxonomy): Bacteria > Bacteroidota > Bacteroidia > Flavobacteriales_D > Sanyastnellaceae > ASP10-05a. Next base: position 6,454 of record CAJXOV010000094.1, on the reverse strand, counting down.
CTATACCGCAGGATGTGATGGATTGGGATCTGCTGATTATGACCCCGACCCAGTAGAAGAAGTGAACTTAAATATCAGAAGCTACTTACATAAAATGGATTCTTCTGGTAACTTCGAATGGATTCACGGAACTATAAACGGAGACATAAAAGATTTTCGATTTATGGATGATGGAAATATTTTGATTACAGGAGATTTGAACAACGGAACCAATTTAAATCACATGGGAACTGGAAGTTCGTTTTACTATACCTTACCTGCTTATGGCTCTATTGATGCTTACATTAAAAAGCTCACTCCCGAGGGAGAATTTATATCTGCAAGAACTTTTGGCTCTGGAGAGATTGACAGAGCTCAAGGCTGCATTCCTACAGAGGATGGGTTTTACCTTTACGGAAGATATGGTACCGGAACAGATTTCGACTTTTCGGGAAATGAAAGCTTATTGACTGTACCTGAAAACATATCTATAGGCTCTTATTTGGCTAAATATTCGCTTTGCAATAATGTCATTACAACTACTGATTTATTCTCATGTACAGATACTTTGTACAATGGTATCAACCTAAACTCAACCGGAGAATATTTCACTATTAACCGCTTAAACCTGGCTTGTGATGTTGTAGAAACTATCAATTTCACAGAAGGAACTCCTTCTTCCTCTAGCCAAGTAATTTCTGGCTGCAGCCCTTTCGAATACAATGGAGAAATTTTTGAAACATCTGGTGAATACACTCAAATAATTGAAAATAATTCAGGCTGTGATAGCACTATTACTCTTAGCCTAACATTAGTTGATTCACCAGTTGTAGAACTAGAACTTACATCTAGCTTAGTAGCTTGTGCTGAAGATTTAATCACAGCTGAAGCTATAGGTGCCAGCACTTATTCGTGGAATGTCAACAATTCCGATGAAGCAAATAATAGCTTTCAATTAGATTCTGAAACGATCCCCTATGACTATACTGTTATTGTAACAGGAACCAATAGTTCTGGAGCTACATCATGTTCAAATTTAGATTCTGTTGTAGTTACTATTCTACCATTACCGGTAGTCGAATTAACCGGTGACATAAACATCTGTGAAGGAGAAAGTACAACTTTTACAGTTTCTGGAGCTACTTCATACGAATGGAGCACTTTAAGTACTGAAACCTCTGAAGAGTTCTCTCCTACTGAAAGTTCTACTTATACAGTTACTGGAACCTCAGACGCTTGCTCTACTGCAGAAACTTTCGAAATCACAGTCCAGAGTAACCCTCAGATAATTCTAACACCTGATACAACTCTTTGCATGGGCCAATCTTTAACTCTTGCAGTTTCTGGGGCCGATGATTATTTGTGGATGAACGATTTAGGAGAAAATGATGAAGTATCCGTTTCTCCAGTAGAGACTACTACATACTTTGTAACAGGAACTACTGAGGAATGCTCTAGCACAGCAGAAACTACTATTACTTATATAGACTCTCAGGCTCCAACATTAACTATAACTCCAGATACTTCTATTTGTCCAAACACTACTATAGAACTCACAGCCTCAGGTGCGGAATCTTATGAATGGTCTGAAGGACTGGGCAGCGGAGACACTCATTCAGTTTCTCCGAATGAATCTACTACATATTCATTAATAGCTCAGGATAATGGGTGTTACAATGAAGGTATGGTAACTATCACTCTCTTCTCAGTAGACACACCAGATATTACACAAGACGGATCTATTCTAAGTACGGAATTAACAGAGTCTTATCAGTGGTACTTAGAAGGCATTCTGATTGAAAATGAAGTCAACCAAACAATAGAGCCTACTCAAGATGGAAACTATACAGTTGAAACTACAGATCAGAACGGGTGTATAAGCACATCAGACGACTATTTATTTACAATTATTTCTGTTGATGAATTAGAATCAAATATTGCCATTTTCCCTAATCCATTTAGCGAAGAATTGATTTTAGAGTTTAATAATTCTCAGAATGATAAAATTGAGATTTTCAATTCTCTAGGACAACGGATATTCTTTACAGACGTAATAAATGATTCTCGTTTAAAAATAGCTACTCAAAATTGGGCCTCCCGAATCTATCATGTAAAAATTGGGCAGATGTATTATCGAGTAATTAGGAATTAAAAGAAACATTGCTTTTTTGGGTAACCTATAATATCTCTAACAATAACAAGGTCTCTGGTAAGAAAGCTTAGTCTAAGAATGATGCTTGAGGTAGGTTGTGAGAATAATTATAATATTTCTTTTTATAAATCACACATCGAGTATTCTATTATTAATACGTTGATAATCTAATTTTTAATAGCTTTATAGCATCCGAAAGTTAAATGTCTAAAAAGCTACACAACATAAGAGAACTGTCACCATTCAGAAAAGATCTTAGAAATAATGGGACTTCTGCTGAAGCCACTATGTGGTCTCTTTTAAAAAAAAGACAAGTCTTAGGAATGAAATTTAGAAGACAGCACAGTGTTGCAAATTTTATTCTAGACTTCTATTGCCCAGAAAAGAAACTTGCCATAGAACTAGATGGCGCCCACCATTACACTCCTGAGGGCATAGAAAAAGATAAAAATAGAGATGCTTATCTGGAGCTTCATGGAATAAAAACGATTCGGTTTGAAAACAAACGAGTGTTTGAAGAACCCAGTTGGGTGATTAGAGAGATTGAACTGGTTATTCAGGAAATGGAGTCTTGGCCAGATTCAGAATAATTTAAAGTTGACTTCGATTGAGGTTAATGAAGAGTTAGATTCATGTAAGAATAGCTCAAGCGCTTAGCAAGACCCAAAATTTTCATTCTTGATTTGAGGTTATTTGCTTTTCAAGAATAGCTCACGCACAGGCCAACCACCCAAAATTTTCATTCCCCACTAGAATAAATAACAAACTCTTTTATCTAGAAAATTTTACCCTCCTTCTCTTGAGGAGGGTAGCTCTGGTATGAATAATAGAAAGGTAAAAAATGGCCGAGGGCCAAAACCAAAGCGAGTATTAGCATCAAGCAACTCCCCTCCAGAAAAGGAGGGGCAAAAATTACCAAGCCGCAGGCTGTTAGAAATTTTGGGGTGGTAGCTGGTCAATAAAACAAATCACCAACCAATTCCGACTCTCTTTTTAAAACCAAACACCTCATTAATCTTGGTCTACCACAGATGCTAACAATTGTTTAAAACCCTAACTAATAACTTTATTATCCTAGTGAATAGTTGTGGTTTAATTTTGAATCTATGACAGACAAAGAATTAGAATTAAAAAAAATCGTTTTAAATATCTCCAATAAAATTAAGGCTGGTGGTGAACCTGAAAACCCTAGGATAGAATTAAAACGTCAATGGCCAGTTCTCACAGGAATAAAGGGTAATGATCTTAACATCTCTATTTCTAAGTTTCTTAAGGAATTTGTAGCATTAGCAAATTTCTACGGTCCATGGAAAGGCTATTTAATAATAGGAATAGATGAAAAGAATGGCAATTTCTTCAATAGTCCTTTTTCTAAATCTGGTTTAAGAGATAGTTCAGATTTTTCCAAGATGGTTTCATCTAAAGTAGATGGCCAAATCCCTTTCTTATATGATCAAATTCAAATAGAAGATAAGATTATCTCAATATTTGAAATAGAACCTTCCATCGAAAAGCCACATATACTATTAGACTATCACACTAAAAACAACCATGAGAAAAATTACATTCCTGTTAAATATGGCTCCGATATTAAAAATGCATCCAAAAGTGAAATCGATTTAATGTATTACGATAGAGGAAATGTTATACCTGAATATAAGCTGGATACTAACTTCATAGAAGGTAGTTATTATATTCGACACGGTGGAACTAGTACAATCATGTCCCACTATGTTGAAATGACTATAATATTTGAAAATGATGGACGAAAACCAATAACAATTAAAGAAGTTGCACTTAGCTACGAGCTAATCGGCAGCAAGTTTATCGAAGAGTATTGTGATGAATCTCCTTTCCTACTAGAGCAATATCTTTTCAAAATCTCAACGAATGATCGATATTCTTTAAATCATAATCCTCTTATTATCAAGCCAGGTGAGGCTAAATCTATTACTGGTCGTTTTAACATTAGAACTCAATCTAACTATAAGTGCCTACGTAATGGAACCTTTACTTTTTTCTTAATCTCTAAAGACATCTTCGATAAAAAGTATGTCTCAAGACAACTGCTTAAAGTAATTCCATGGTAACGAAAATTATAGGATGTAAATTCTAAATCAATCCAAAATTTCATCATCCACCAAATTAGCCAAAGTCACCTTCAACCCAGGAGTCCTATCCATCTCACGTTTAATAGCAAACAAAGCCTCTTCATTCCTAGCCCAGCTTCTTCTGGCTATTCCGTTATTTACATCGTAAAAGAGCATGTTTTTTAGTCTGGCTTCAGCTTCTTTAGAACCATCTAATAGCATTCCGAAACCTCCGTTCATTACTTCTCCCCAGCCTACTCCTCCTCCATTATGGATAGACACCCAAGTGGCTCCTCTAAAACTGTCGCCTATTACATTATGAATGGCCATGTCTGCAGTGAATTTAGAACCGTCATAAATGTTAGAAGTTTCTCTAAATGGTGAATCTGTTCCAGATACATCATGGTGGTCTCTTCCTAGTATTACTGGTCCAGCCAACTCTCCAGAATTAACAGCTGTATTAAACTGCTCTGCTATTTTAGCTCTTCCTTCTGCATCTGCGTATAGGATTCTGGCTTGTGAGCCTACTACCAATTTGTTCTTTTTAGCGTCTTCTATCCAACTGATATTGTCCTGCATCTGCTGCTGGATTTCTGCTGGAGCTGTGGCTTTTATCTCTCTCATTACTCTGAGAGCTATGTCGTCTGTTTTGTCTAAATCTTCTGGCAGCCCTGAACCACAAACCCAACGGAATGGCCCAAATCCATAATCAAAGCACATAGGCCCAAGAATATCTTGTACATAAGAAGGATACTTGAAGTCGATTCCATTTTCTGCCATAACCTCACCTCCTGCTCTGCTCGACTCTAATAGAAATGCGTTTCCATAATCAAAGAAATACGTTCCTCTTTCTGTGTGCTTGTTTACTGCTGCTGCATGCCTTCTTAAAGATTCTTTTACAAGTTCTTCAAACTTAGAAGGATTACCTTTTATCATGGCATTAGCCACATCATAATCTACTCCTGCAGGGTAATAACCTCCACTCCATGGATTGTGCAGTGATGTTTGGTCTGAACCTAGGTGAATAAAAATCTCTTCTTCGTAAAAACGTTCCCAGATATCTACTACGTTTCCTTGATAGGCTATGGAAACTACTTCTTGGTTTTGCATTGCAACGCGAGTTCTGCTCACAAGTTCATCCATGTCAGAAATCAACTCATCTACCCAGCCCTGCTCATGACGTTTAGAGGAAGCTTCATCATTTACCTCTGCACAAATAGTAATGCACTCCGCTATGTTTCCAGCTTTAGGCTGAGCACCACTCATACCTCCAAGTCCTGCGGTAAGGAAGATTTTACCTTTTGGCGTCTCTCCTTCTTTTAGTCGTTTACGAAACGCATTCATGACTGTAATGGTAGTTCCGTGCACGATTCCCTGCGGGCCTATGTACATGTATGAACCGGCAGTCATTTGACCATACTGAGTAACTCCCAACGCGTTATACTTTTCCCAATCGTCTGGTTTAGAATAGTTGGGGATCATCATTCCGTTCGTCACCACTACTCTAGGCGCTTCTTTTCCTGATGGAAATAAGCCCATAGGATGACCAGAATACATGTGTAAAGTCTGCTCCTCGGTCATCTCGCACAGGTACTGCATAGTGAGCACATATTGCCCCCAGTTCTGAAACACAGCTCCATTTCCTCCATAAGTAATTAACTCATAGGGATGCTGTGCCACAGCAGGATCCAAGTTATTTTGAATCATCAGCATGATAGCAGCCGCTTGCTGGGTATTGGCTGGGTATTCACTAATAGGTCTTGCTTTTATCTCGTAATCTGGTTTGAATCTAAACATGTAGATTCTCCCATAATCATCTAATTCTTTTTTGAATTCAGCCGCCAATTCTACATGCCATTTGGCAGGGAAATAACGCAGCGCATTTCTAAGAGCCAGTTTTTTCTCCTCTACACTAAGAATGTCTTTTCTCTTAGGCGCTCGGTTAGCAGTGCTTGGAATTTCTTTTATAGCAGGAAGTTCTGTTGGGATTCCTTTTGCTATTTCTTGTTTGAATGTCGTCTTTGTGTTAATCATTACTCTCTAATTTCTTAATATCTGCTATCAATGATGATTTTAGTTTGGGGTTCGCTGTTGGCAGTTTGCCGTTTTCTGTTTTCAGTTATTCGAATCTCCGTATGGTTCTCTTGGCTCCTGAAACTTGTTTCCCTTGTATTCAGATTTGTTCAAATAATTCATAAAACTTCCTATTTGTCTGCATAAATCATCGCACTTC
>CAJXOV010000093.1 GCA_913057815.1 uncultured Flavobacteriales bacterium | reverse complement strand
TTACTATTCTTCCTGTTACGTCTAACACTTCATAAGTAGCAGCGCCTGTAAGTGGCAGGCTTCCTTTTTCTACTACTAGCACGTTAGTGGCAGGGTTAGGGTAGAGTTTTAGTAGTTCAACCTTTACTTCATCATCTGAACTAAATGATGCTCTTAAACTCATGTGCACCTGGGGGTAATTTACATCTTCATATACATAAGATTGGCTGTACTTTTCTATTAACATGTCTGCATAAGGTTGAAAGTAGAAATCGTGATTTTCTGCAGCTGCAGCTAAATCTGATTCGGCATCTTCTAAAGTAAGTATTCCCGACTGAAGGTCGTTTTCTAACTCTAGGAGAGATTTCAAATCTGCCAACTGACGGTATTCTTGGGATTCAAATAGCATGCTAGAAAGTACATCATCTATGTATTCAATAGCCTCACTTAACTCTGACCAACTCCATAATCTAGTGGCTTTTTCTAGATTAGTCTCAGGAAAGGCAGAATTATCTATCATAACTAGTAAGGCAGTCTTCTTATCTATTACTAATTCATCTCCTAGAATGGTGGCAGACTCTAAACGCTCTATTCTTCTGTATTCTTCTCTGAGTTCACTCATTTCTGACTCAAGTATTTCTTTTTGACTTACCCAAGTTAGTCCTTCCATTATTTCTTCTTTCATATACTCAGGTAGTGGGAGGAGCCTGTTATCAAGTTTATCCTTAATCTCTTTAGATTTAGCAGCCTGTGGATTACTGGTAAGAATCTGTTTTAGCAGTACCATAGGTAAATCGTATTCTTTTTCTATGGCTTCTATCATTACTTTTTCACTCAAGTTAGGGCTTTTAGCCATGAGCTCATAATAAAGCGTTAATGCTTCAGAAAACTCAGTATTGATTACTTCATCAGTAAGCGCTTCTGTATCTCCACCATCTACTAATCCAGACCACTGGCTCTGAGCAGTGGCATACTGTGAGTAAATTTCATCTTTACTAACATTCATAGAAGGTTGGTAATAAGGCCAAGCATTGGGTGGAAGCAGTGATGGGCAACCATTATCCAAGTCTACGGGAAGAAGAGTATAATTAGAAGTCTCAGAATTCACAGGTTCTGTGAGTGAAGGATCTCCTATTCTATTATAATTATGTGCTAAATCATTGTCTAAGAAATTAACCAGCTGTTCAGCTCCTGCTAAATCATACACTTGGTCAAATTCATTTCCAGCAGATGTGTTTGATGTTCCTTGACTTTGTGCTACTCCACAAGTGGCGCATAGTGGAGTAATGGCATTTACCTCTACATCTAATATATTTCCTGCAAATTCATTACACCTAAACTCTGCTCCAGTAGCAGGGAAACCGTTTACTCTGTTTCTATTCAAACATTTTATGCCTGTGTCCGCCTTGTAAATTTCATTGTTATATATGGGTAAATTGTCATCGAATGTATTATTTAAAATGATTCCTGAGTGACCTACAAAACCACTTCTGTAAATACGATTCTCCTGCACATCGGCACCAGTGAAACCTGCTAAATATATACCATATCCACCCATAAGTACTGGGTCATTAGTAGTACCAGGGATATCTTCATATCCTAGATCTTCTAAACTGGCCAAATCATCCTCAGGTAATTCAGCAGTTTGTCCAAAGTACCAATACGGAAATAACTGATTGCTGTAAATATTGGTGTTAAAAGTACTCCTCATGAATATGTTTCTCTGACAGAACATCCTCACTTTTCTAATGTTATAAAAATTTTGATTTCCACCTATAGCTCTTATTCCATAAGTAAATCCTATAATATGACTGAGTATAGCATCTTCTGGATAATATGTAGGAGATACAGAGAACATTTTAAATGGAGCATCTATAGCCCGAATAGCTGTGAATTTATAAGCCTGTTCATGAGCCAATAATTCAAAATTGGCATTACCAAAAAGTGAATTTTGTATTTCCACATTATTTACACCGTCTAATTCTACTCTTACCTCAGGATAATCGGCTGAACTGAAATATTCATTATCTAATATAGATGTTATATCTGAAAATTTCATGTTTTCTGTAAAAGGAGTATAGTCGAAAATCCATAGGTCTTTTTCGTTATTCTTAAAATCTACATCTACGAATTTACCATGGCCTCCGCCTCTGTTTTGGACTTTTTCAAAATTATCATCAAGTTCTCCTAAGGATAGGCCTACTCGTGCATTATTGATATCTATATCTATAAATGCCCCTGTACCTTGATAAATCGACTCCGAAGGTAAAAATGAATTCCCATGAATTTCTATACCTCCCCACTGCATGTCACATGTTTCTAAAGCGTCTAATGTAGCATTCTGAACTAAGAGGTAACCGCCTATTTCTATCACTATTTGTACATCTGCAGCAAACTGTAAATCACAGTCCATTATGGTCAGAGATGCACCATTAGAAACAATAACATCATTATAAAATATTTCATTCGTATTCCAAACCTCATTGGCTCCGAATGGAATGATGGTAGGAACAGCGGTATCATCTGTACAGCAGTCAGGGTTAATCAAACCAACAGGAACATCCAAAGTTTCAGTACAGCCATGTATACCTCTTACCTCTAAAGTGTATATTCCTGACTCCAGATTAGTTATATCTTCTACGTTAGATGTAAATCCATTTGGACCAGTCCATTCTAAACTCTGAACATCACTTCCAACAGTCACATTTATAGCCCCATCGGAAGCATCTGGACATGATTCATCGTCCCAACTATTTAAAGTAATGGATAAATCAATTATAGGTGTTAAAGAAAAATTATCTACATAAGTGGATAACATATAGAATCCTTCACTTTCACCAGCTGGAGCAGTATACGGAGCAATCGAGGAGTTCGGGAAAACATAAATATTGTCAATGTCCAAAGGAGCTCCAGCAGGAACATCAACTATATGATTAACCTGCTGCCAAATAAGATCGGCTCCAGGAATAATATCAAAAGGAGTTGTAAAAGTGGGTATAGCAGGAGTACTAGTAAAACCAACAGTTTGAAGATTATTATTCAAAGGGTCATTGTCTAATTTAATCTCCAAACTCATAGATGTTAAATTAGATCAGTCAAAATTCGCACTATTTAAATCATGTGTCTCTACTCCTCCGCTGCCAGAATTTAATTGGATTGCTGAATAAGTATATTCATAACTTAAATTATAAGACTGTCCTGGTATCAAAGGCTCCAACAAGCCTGAGGCTATATTTTCATCTCCAACATTATCAAATGGAAAATAAGGATCGGAGCTGATCATTCTAGCACATTGATTGCCATCAGGAGTAGTAATCGGAATGTTAAAAACATCAAACAATAAAGTGTTTTGTCCATCGACAAAAATGTCTGCTGTGCTTTCATAGAGATCATTGAACAGCCCTGATTCCCAACAAAAAACTCCGCCATCTGCAAACGCGGAAAGACCTTCTGGAACTGAATTTTCGAATGAGTTGTTAAAGATTAAGTTACACGTTTGTTCACAAACAAACCCGCCTCCTGGCATTCCTGGTTGTTGAGATTGACCAATTTCACCAATTGGCGAATCAATTAACAAGTCAAAATATATCTGTTCTAAATCTTGCTGACCATTAGTGTCAGCCGTCAACATCAACATCAACATTAATAAAGGTAAAATTAGCTTTGTTCTCATAGTTAAATAATTGTAAGTTATGTATTTAATGTAGTTGGGAAATTAATCTTATTTTCCCGAAACACCAAATTAAAAACTCACGGCAGAATTAAAATAGAGGAACAAAGTCATGGCTAGAGGTTAACACATTAATTCTTAGGCCCACTCACACCCTGTGAATATTCACAAATTTCAATATCTAAATTTGGATTTTTATTTTACTCAATTAACTACTATTCCTCGTTCACTAAAACTATTTTTAATTAAAAACCCCCAGCCAATGACTGAGGGTTTTACTATAATTTTAAAAAGTTGATCTTTTATCCTAAGTAAGACTTTAAGATTCTACTTCTAGAAGTGTGTTTTAGTCTTCTAATAGCTTTTTCTTTAATCTGTCTTACTCTTTCTCTAGTTAAATCGAAACGCTCTCCTATTTCTTCTAAAGTCATAGGGTGCTCTCCATTTAAACCAAAGTAAAGTCTAATTACATCTGCTTCTCTAGTAGTTAATGTTCTTAATGAACGCTCTATCTCTTTTCTTAATGACTCAGTCATTAACTCCATATCAGGAGAAGGAGATTCACCTTCAGAAAGTACATCGTACATGTTAGAACTACTTTCATCACCATCTTTAAGAGGTGCATCCATACTTACGTGACGCCCTGAATTCTTAAGTGATTGTTTCACTTCTTCTAGGGTCATGTCAAGCACTTCTGCTATCTCATTAGGTGTAGGAGGTCTTTCGAACTCTTGTTCTAATCTAGCAAACGCCTTATTGATTTTATTAATCGAACCAATTTTATTTAATGGAAGTCTTACAATTCTCGACTGCTCTGCTAGAGCTTGAAGAATAGACTGACGAATCCACCATACCGCATAAGATATAAACTTGAAACCTCTCGTTTCATCAAATCTTTGTGCTGCCTTGATAAGTCCTAAATTTCCCTCGTTTATAAGGTCAGGAAGACTCAATCCCTGATTTTGGTACTGTTTAGACACGGAAACTACGAACCTTAAGTTTGCTTTTGTGAGTTTCTCGAGTGCTCTCTGATCACCTTCTTTTATCCTCTTCGCTAATTCAACCTCTTCTTCAGCAGTGATCAGGTCAACTCGACCTATTTCTTGCAAATACTTATCTAAGGATGCCGTTTCCCTGTTAGTAACCTGTTTTGTAATCTTTAGCTGACGCATGTTTATTACAGTTTATTATCTAGTTTGATACTCAGAAAATCTAAGCACCATATTATTAAACGTTGTTTTTCAAGAAAAGTAACAGTGTGAGTTGTTAAATTTTCACTTTAAATGTTGCAACGCTACAAACTAGCGTCACAACAATCACTCCATTACTCAGTTATACTATGCCTTCTCTGGCTTAGGCATTAACACTTTCTTAGAAAGTTTTAATTTACCAGTCTTAGGGTCTTTTCCAGTTACTTTAAATTTAACTAGTTCACCTTCTTTTAGTACATCTTCTACTTTTTCTACTCTATCCCAAGCTAACTCAGAAATATGTAAAAGTCCGTCTTGTCCAGGTATGATCTCAACGAAAGCTCCATAAGCCATAATCGTTTTAACTTTTCCTTCGTAAGTCTCTCCTACTTCAACTATAGGTGGGAAAGCGATTTTCTTCACCCAATCCACAGCTTCTTTCATAGCAGTACCGTTATCAGAAGTTACTTCTACTCTTCCTTCTCCGTTATCTAATTCTTCGATAGAAATGTTAGCAGTAGTAGTTTTCTGAATCTCCTGGATGATTTTTCCTCCAGGTCCGATGATAGCTCCTATCATGTCATTAGGAACATTGAATGATACGATTCTAGGTGCGTGATCTTTATAATCAGCTCTAGGTGCATCTAAAGTTTTAAGCATCTCACCTAATATGTGAAGTCTACCTTCTTTAGACTGCATTAACGCTTCAGTTAATACTGAAGATTCAAGTCCTTGGATTTTCATATCCATCTGACAAGCTGTAATCCCTTTAGTAGTTCCAGTTACTTTGAAATCCATATCTCCTAGGTGATCTTCATCTCCTAAAATATCTGAAAGAACGATGTATTTTTTAGTGTCAGGATCCATTATTAATCCCATAGCTATACCAGAAACTGGTCTGATAAGTGGCACACCACCATCCATCATAGCAAGTGTTCCTGCACATACTGTAGCCATAGAAGAAGAACCGTTAGATTCTAAAATCTCAGATACGATTCTCATCGTGTAAGGATTGTCTTCTAATGAAGGAAGTACTTTTTTAAGTGCTCTAAGAGCTAAGTTTCCGTGTCCTACTTCTCTTCTACTAGTTCCTCTAAGTGGTCTAGATTCTCCAGTACAAAATGGAGGGAAGTTATAGTGTAATAAGAATTTCTCAGTTCCTTGACGAAGTGCTCCATCTATTAACTGCTCATCCATTTTAGAACCTAATGTAAGTGTAGTTAACGATTGAGTTTCACCTCTAGTAAAGATAGCTGAACCGTGAGCAGAAGGTAAATAATCAACTTCACACCAGATGTTTCTGATATCTGTAGATTTTCTTCCGTCCAATCTAATTCTTTCTTCTAGCATGCAATCTCTTACACCGCTTTTCTGAACTTTACTGAAATACTGGTTGAATAAGTATTTATTAGCTTGTTGTTCTTCAGTTAATGTATCAAAGAAGTTATTTTTAATTTCCTTGAATGCAGCAGAACGTTCTTCTTTAGCAGAACCTTTTTTAGCTACATCATAACATGGTTGGTAACAAGCCGCTTTTATAGCTTCATAAAGATCTTCATCAGAATCTTCATGGCTGTATTCTCTTTTTACTTTAGACTTTTCTACCAAGGCAGCTAATTCTAGCTGAACTTGACAGTGAACTGTAATGGCTGCTGCTCCTGCTGCTATACCATCTACTAAATCTTGTTCAGTAACTTCGTCCATTTCACCTTCTACCATTACGATAGTGTCAATGGTACCAGCTACCATAAGATCCATATCCGCCTTCTTCAACTCTTCAAAAGTAGGATTGATACAAAACTTACCGTCTATTCTAGCTACTCTTACTTCAGATATAGGTCCGTCAAACGGAATATCAGAAACTGCTAATGCTGCCGATGCAGCTAATCCTGCAAGTGCATCTGGCATGTTCTCCTTGTCAGAAGACATTAACTGAACCATTACTTGCGTATCTGCATGGTAATCTTTAGGGAACATTGGTCTTAGTGCTCTATCTACTAATCTCATAGTAAGAACCTCTCCGTCACTTGGTCTTGCTTCTCTTTTAAAGAATCCACCTGGGAATCTTCCAGCAGCTGCATATTTTTCTCTGTAGTCAACTGTTAGTGGAAGAAAATCCACATCATCTCTAGCATCTTTAGCAGATACCGCAGTGGCTAACAACATGGTATCACCCATTCTTACTACTACTGAACCGTCTGCTTGCTTAGCTAATTTTCCTGTTTCGATGGTGATTACTTTTCCGTCACCTAGATCAATGGTTTTTGAAAAAACCTGTAAATCGTTACTCATAATTAATTGTCTTCTTTATTGTGTGTGTATATTTTTTACTGAGAACCCTTTGCCCCCAAGTAAAAACCAAAAAAGGCAAATCGTTTGAAATGCCCTTTAATGGATTTTATATTATGTTCCGTATGGAATGTCTATAATCAACTATTATCTTCTTAATCCTAATTCTTTAACAATAGCTCTATAACGAGTAATGTCTTTCTTAGTTAAATAATCAAGAAGAGATCTTCTCTTTCCTACTAGAAGTACTAGTGATCTTTGAGTGTTCTTATCTTTTTTGTTTTTCTTTAAGTGCTCTGTTAAATGTGCTATTCTATATGAGAACATAGCAATTTGTGCTTCTGTAGAACCAGTGTCTTTTTCTGATTTTCCGTGAGCTTTAAAGAATTCTTTCTTTTTGTCTGAATCTAAATACATGTTACAATATTATTTAAATGATTGTGATGCGTTAATAAAAAATTGGGTGCAAAAATAGTGATTCCTTTAGAGTTTACAGCTAATATTTCTAGTTTTTTGCAACGCTGTTAATCTGCTTTATAAATCCAGCTGAACATCATACCAACCTC
>CAJXOV010000092.1 GCA_913057815.1 uncultured Flavobacteriales bacterium | reverse complement strand
GCAGCGTCAGATGTGTATAAGAGACAGATACCGAATCATAGACCGCCTAATCAGCAGTACTTCGAAACCTTTTCCTACTAAAGAAGAACTAAAAGAAGCCTGCGAAGAATCTTTGTATGGCAGTTTCGGTGATCGCATCTCTGATAGCACAATAGAAAAGGATCTATACGCCATGAGAAATGAAATAGAACTTGGTTACTACGCGCCAATAAAATACAGCAAACAACACAACGGTTACTTTTATGAGGAAGAAGGATATTCTATTAATGAAATCCCTCTCCAGGAAGAAGACTTAGGCGCTATAAAATTTGCAGCGCAAACTCTTTATCAATTTAAAGATGTAGAAATATTTCAGCAATTCAGTAGTGCCATAGAGAGAATATTCGACAAACTAAAAACCAGCCCTGAAGGAATCGAAGTTAAAGAGGAAAAATTCATTCAGTTTGAACAAAACACAAGTGATTCAGGTTCTGAATTTTTAGGTCAGCTAATCGAAGCTATTAAGTCCAAAAGAAAAATAGAAATTTCATATTCAAGTTTCAAAAAAAACAAGACTAAAAATTACACTCTGGACCCATATTTATTAAAAGAGTACAAAGGAAGGTGGTATGTTATATCTTGGTCTAATGACCGAACAGATTATCTTACTTTCGGGCTAGATAGAATAAAAAGAATAAGCATTCTGAAAGATAAATTTGAAGAAGTTAGAGGTTTCGACCCCGACAGGTTTTTCAAACATTCTATCGGAATCACTGAACTAGATGGAATTCCTGTTAGAATTCGCTTACAATTCTCAACCTTACAAGGTAAGTACATCAAAAGTCGTCCAATCCATCATTCACAAATAATAGTTAATGAGAATGAAGATGGAATTTTGATAGAATTGTTTGCCATGCAAACAATAGAACTTGTACAATTGATTCTTTCATATGGTGACAATGTAGAAGTTATAGAGCCAAAAAAGCTTAGAAAAAGAGTAAAAAAAACCATTCTAAACTCCCTACTGAAATATTAATTTCCAAAATTAAACCTGAGCGTAAATTGATTACGTTCACTCCATAGACATTTGATGTATTCAATCAACAAAACGAATATATCATGTATAATCTATCTCAAGCTCAGCATCACATCAACTCCATTTCTAGACCAACTGGTTACAATTCTTATGCCTGGAATGTAACCAAAAAGATTGCTTTAGAGGCTTGGGATTGTTACCTAGAAGGAAGGCAATTCAGAAGACCTGTAAATTACCTATGCAAGGAATTTTATCACATGATTACCACTCCTGAAGGGAACAGCATAGTACCTGTTAAAGGCATAAAACGGTATTAGTCTATTTTCTTTTTTCATGAAAAACCTTTGAATCACGTATGTTCAAAGGTTTTTTTTAAAATTTCAGTTTTAAAATAAATCCTGTGCATAAGTGATCTCGTCTCTACCAGACCTCTGAATTACTGTACTATATTTGAATATATCAGTTCGAATTTTTAGAGATAATTCAAAACAGATAATTTCATCGATGGTTTTGGGTGTTTCATCGAAATTATTCAGTAACTTTACACCCGTGGAAGCAATCAAATGACCGGTATAACACAAATACCATTAGAATCTATAAAGCACCGCTACGTTGAATTATTTTCTTCTGATCTAGTAGACAAAGCAATTCTAATCAGCCATTTCGGTAATTTTACTGAAAACAAGATTAACTCTTTGCTTAAACTAACAGAGGAAACAATTTTAGAGTCTAAGTGTAAGAGGCAGGTTATGAGGCGAATTTGCAGCCTAATAGTGGAAGCCCTTCAAAATATTTCCAACCATAGCTCAAAAGACAAACAAGACAATTCTCATTCACACTTCATTCTAGAGCATACTCCTCATAACTTTATTATTAAAACGGGAAATCTAGTAGCAGCTAGTGAAATAATCGCGTTAGAACAAAAGCTAAACTCAATTAACAGACTGAACGAAAATGAATTGCGTAAGTTATACATCGAAACTTTATGTAACGACAATTTCAATGATAAAGGAGGAGCTGGTCTTGGGTTTTTGACTATGGCCAAAAAAATCAATGGGCCATTGGACTATCAAATTTTCAATGTAGATAAAAAGCTATCTTATTTTTCATTATCGCTTTCAATACCTCTTAAAAATTAGTCTTTGCTGAATTTATGAGCATCTTCATTGTCCGCATCTATCCTATTCTTTACAAATTGAATTTTCTGGGTTAAAAGAAATATCTCTTTGGAAGCGTTTAAATGAACCCACCTCATAGCTGAACTATCATTATCAGAAGCCAAAGCCATCTGAGCAAAGAGATTATAATCATTCTTCATTAACCATGCTATTGCTCCTGTTCTTCCCTCGGCACCATTAATAAGAGCCATTAAATGAGGAAACCCATTATCTAAAAGCCAGTTTCTGGCATCATCTTTATTCCTCAAAGCAAAACAAAACAATCCCAATTCTGGAAATCCGTTCTTCATTAACCAATTCCTTATTTCAGTATTGCCGCTTACCGCTTCACCCCAAGCTAGAATAATTTTAGAAGAATAAAACTCTTTCATTATAGTCTAGGTTTTTTGTTTCTTCTTCTTTGCTGCTGGGAAAAGGATATTATTAAGGATTAATCTATACCCTGGAGAGTTAGGAAATAAATTCAAATCAGTTGGAGGATCCCCGACTAAATGTCTATAATCTTCTGGGTCATGTCCTCCATAAAAAGTCCATTGTCCCTGCCCTAAAGTTCCATGAATATATTTAGAAGTTTTCATATTACCTGATTCTCCGAGAATAGTAACTGAAGGTTTTAAGTACTTAGTACGGAATGATGTAGTCTGGCCCATAAATCCTTTAACCACTTTTTCATGATTTTGGTTAAGAATAGTAGGCACTACATCCCACTTAGCACTAAAGTCAAACAATGTGAAAAAATCATTCTTTTGGCCTGCTTTTGTATGATCCTGAGTTCCATCTATCGAACTAAATTCATACTCCAAAGGATTTGACTCTAAAACAAAATTCTTAAAGGCCAACGTTCTATTGAAGTCGAGTTTAGCCTGTGCTTTGGGATCTGCCGGATCTCCATCATACATCTCTGCACAAATGTCAATTTGAGCAGCGGCTAGTGCTATATCAAAAGAATCTGTTCCAGAACACATTGTAAACAAGAAACCTCCTCCTAACACGAAATTATTTATCTCCTCCACTACAGCCCCTTTCATCTCACTAACTTTGGAAAACCCTAGCCGAGATGCCATATCCTCTTGAAAACGCACTTGATCTTGATACCAAGTGGCTGACTTAAAGCTCCTATAAAACTTACCATACTGCCCTGTAAAATCCTCATGATGCAGGTGTAACCAGTCATACTTAGGGAGCTCTAAATTGGCTATTTCTTCATCATAAATAACCGTGTATGGAATTTCAGCATAGGTTAGAACTAAAGTTACTGCATCATCCCATGGCAGTTTATTCTTAGGGGAGTAAACGGCAAGTTTAGGAGCTACTTGAAGTTTTACTCTTTCCATATTCACCTCAGGATCCGCGATTTCACTATAAATACTTTGGGCTTGAACATCTGCAATAACCTGATAACTTACACCTCTAACATTACACTCCTTAGTTATATCTGGATAATTAGCTATCATAAAGCTACCTCCTCTATAATTTAGAAGCCACTCTAATTCAATATCATTTTGTAACACCCAAAAAGCTATCCCATAAGCCTTCATGTGATTGGCCTGAGTATCATCCATTGGGATCAAGATTTTACTTGCAGATAATTGACAGGCGAAAAGGCAGAAAAATACTATTCCTATTACTTTTTTAATACTCATATTCAAATTTAAGTTCTCTCAGGCAATTTTTATTCCCAATTTTATCTAAAGATGGAAATGAAATATTACCAAGGTGGATCATCCGCACTTACTTCTCCTCCTGAAGAGGAATCATCAGCTTGCATATCATTCATTTTAGAGCCTACTGTTATCGTATTCATTCCTTCAGCAAATCCAACATTTGGCCCTAAGGAGCTAAAAGAATCATCGGTTTCAAAAGCATCCAAATTAACGAACTTGGCAAACTGACCTTTAAATCTCAATTGTACTGTATCCAATGATCCATTTCTATGCTTCGCAATAATAATTTCTCCAACACCTTTTAAAGAATTTCCTTGCTCATCTACATCCATACCATAATATTCTGGCCTGTAAATAAACGATACAATATCTGCATCCTGCTCAATTGCTCCAGATTCCCTAAGATCAGATAACATCGGTTTTTTATCTCCCCCTCTACTCTCTACTGCTCTAGACAACTGCGAAAGAGCAATAATTGGGACATCTAATTCTTTAGCTAGGCCTTTTATTGATCTTGAAATTGTACTTATCTCCTGCTCTCGATTTCCATTATTGTTATTCCCACCTGCTGTCATTAACTGAAGGTAATCTATCACAATCATGTCTATACCGTGCTGCGCTTTCAACCTTCTGCATTTAGCTCTGAGGTCAAATACTGAAAGACCTGGAGTATCATCAAGAAAAATTGGTGCTTCAGCTAGCCGCGTGATACGGTCATGCATTTTATGGTATTCATGATCATCTAAAGATCCTCTTCTTAGTTTATCACCTTCAATTTCAGCTTCACCTGAAATCAATCTATTAACTAACTGCACAGCTGACATCTCTAACGAAAACACTGCTACTGGGACTTTGTAATCTACGGCCATATTCCTTGCCATACTTAGAACAAACGCTGTTTTACCCATACCAGGTCGAGCTGCCAAAACAATCATATCTGAACGTTGCCAACCTCCAGTAACTCGGTCTAACTTTGTAAATCCAGATGGCACTCCTGAAACGCCATCTTTATTCTTCATAGCCGCTTCAATACCATCTAAAGCCTCTTTAACTACGCCACTCATTTTAGCGTAACTCTTTTTGATATTACCCTCTGCTACTTGAAATAAGCTATGTTCAGCTTTATCCAGTAAGTCAAAAACATCGGTCGACTCTTCGAATGCATCTTTTATTATTTCATTACTAATTCTAATTAGCTCTCTTTGAATAAATTTTTGCGCTATGATCCTAGCATGTGTTTCTACGTTAGCTGTAGATGCTACCCTATCTGTAAGTTGAGATATGTAATACGCCCCACCTACAAATTCAAGATCACCAGTTCTCTTAAGAGCTTGAGTTACAGTTAATATATCTATCGGCTCACTTCTCGCAAATAAATCTTGAATTGCAAAATAAATTTTTTGATGAACATCTTTATAGAAACTTTCCGGTTGTAAAATTTCGATTACTGAATTTACAGCCTCCTTCTCTAGCATCATAGCACCTATCACAGCACTTTCTAACTCCAAAGCTTGTGGTGGAATTTTCCCAATTTCTAAAGGGTTAACTCCAGTATTAGGATTTAGCTTTTTTCTTTGGAATCCCCCTGATTTAGTTTCTGACTCATTCATTAATTCAAATGTACTTTTATGTCTTCTTTAAGAACGAAGAATTGAGATAAAACAATAAAAAGTTTTAAGTAAAGGTTTTGAACAATTGTTAATAGAGTTATTCTCTTCATCAGCTGGTCTTTCCTTTACTCTTCACTTTCAGTTCAAAAGACTAGATAATAGAATTTAAAGTATACTCTTCAGCTATTTGACCTACTCTTGATTTGAAACTTGCTATTATTCCCCTCTTTTATTCAAAAATCAGCTATAAAGGAAAGACTTTATTAGCCTCAATAGTCATCCCATAAATAGACGATACACGAGTGATCGTTTCTATTATTAGAAGACTCTTTCTTTTAAAATAGACACCAGAAAACAGAATGTTTTATTATAAAAAAAGCTGCTTTGAGAATTCAAAGCAGCTTTTATCATGTAAAATTCTATTTCTATAAAGAAAAACCTTTCTTAATTTTCTGAACATAGTCTAGTTTTTCCCAAGGAAAAAGATTGACTTTTACTTTTTTCGTCTTTCCAGATCCATCAGTAAACGATTTAGTAACTTCTTTTGGCTCTCGACCCATATGACCGTAAGCAGCAGTTTCTAAATATATCGGGCTTCTCAAATTGAAACGTTTCTCTATAGCATAAGGCCTCATATCGAATATTGAATGTAACTTTTCTGCTATATCACCATCTGAAAGCCCTACTTTAGAAGTTCCATACGTATCTACATAGAGTCCCATTGGTTCGGCTACTCCTATCGCATATGCAACTTGAACTAATATCTCACCGCACAAACCTGCGGCCACAGCATTTTTAGCCAAATGACGAGTTGCATAGGCTGCCGACCTGTCTACTTTACTTGGATCTTTTCCAGAAAAAGCACCACCTCCATGTGCACCTTTACCACCATATGTGTCAACTATTATTTTCCTACCAGTTAAACCGGTATCTCCATGAGGTCCACCAATTACAAAAATCCCCGTTGGATTAATATGATATTTAATTTTCGGAGTGAATAATTTCTGTAAATTTTTAGGAAGTCTTTTCTTAACTCTAGGTATTAATATTTTAATAATATCTTCCTTGATCTTCTTCAGCATCTTAGCAGAAGTATCAAAGTCATCGTGCTGAGTTGAAACTACTATAGCATCTATGGCCACAGGCTTATTATTATCATCGTACTTTATCGTAACCTGACTTTTAGAGTCTGGGCGTAGGTATTTTATTTTTTTATCTTCCTTTCTTAAAGCTGCCAACTCTTCCAAAATCATATGTGATAAGCCCAGAGCTAACGGCATATAATTAGACGTTTCATTAGTAGCATAACCAAACATCATTCCTTGATCTCCAGCACCTTGATCCTCTTTCTTTTTTCTTTCTACTCCCTGATTTATATCAGGAGATTGCTCATGAATTGCTGAAAGCACTCCACAAGAGTTACCATCGAACATGTATTCACTTTTGGTATATCCTATATTATTGATAACCTCTCTAGCAACTCTCTGCACATCCACATATGTTTTTGACTTCACTTCACCTGCCAAAACAACTTGACCTGTCGTTACTAAAGTTTCACATGCTACTTTTGAATCTGAGTCAAATGCTAAAAAATTATCAATTAGAGCATCAGAAATTTGATCTGCAACTTTGTCTGGGTGTCCTTCAGAAACACTTTCTGAGGTAAAAAAATACGGCATTAAATTTAATTTTTATTTAAGAATGCTTAAGACCAGCCTTGCCTTAAACGCATTTTAGCATTTTTTAATGTGGTTGCAATTTGGCTAAATCTCTCCACCTTTTGAGCGCACAAATGTATGACATATGAGCACAATAATTTAAAAGTCAAAAATTAATTAGATAAAAGCTATAAATAGTTTTAGCTTTGCAAAATACTTATCAAGAAAGATGGAGGGATTAGGCCCTATGAAATCTTAGCAACCCAGAAAGGCTGGGTGCTAAATCCTAGTTCACTAAATAAGTGAACAGAGATGAGGAGAAAGTTCTATTTTAATAGAGTTCCCCGTTTAATTTTCTTGGTGAGTGTTACAAAATATTATTTTGAATGCTCAAAAAATTATCTGAAGATAAAATTCTCGTTTTGGATGGCGCCATGGGAACCATGATTCAACGATATGGTTTAAGTGAAGACGATTTTAGAAATGAATCGCTCGCAAATCACTCACATGATCTCAAAGGGAATAATGATTTACTTTCTATTACAAGACCAGACATAATCACTGAGATTCACTTAGAATATTTGAATGCAGGTGCTGACCTGTCTCTTATACACATCTCCGAGCCCACGAGACCTCTCTACATCTCG
>CAJXOV010000091.1 GCA_913057815.1 uncultured Flavobacteriales bacterium | reverse complement strand
CTACACCTCTCTATTCGTCGGCAGCGTCAGATGTGTATAAGAGACAGCCATTAAGAACATTACAGGAGTTGTAGATATTCTATAGTCTTTAGCCACTGGACTTTGCCATCCTTCTAGCTGGCTTACATTGATCCAATCACATTGTTTTGCTTTAATTCCGTTTAACCAATCAGTTTTCTTCATGTCTACTGATACACCTATAATCTCGAATCCTTTTGCCTTATTAGCATCATAAATTTTCTTGATTACTGGCATTTCTTGTTCGCACTTATGACACCAAGATGCCCAGAACATAACCAAAGTCAAATCATTTTTAGATGCTACAGATTTTAAGTTCACCATTTTTCCCTTTTCATCCATAATGGTAAAGTCAGGTGGAGTTTGACCGATTTGAAGACTCCTAAGTTGATTAGCTCTTCCTGCTACTAAATTTCCTACTTCAGTATCACCACATGCATCTTCATGAAGATAATTATCAGCTATGTAAAATGCTTCGTCCTCCATGTTACTTGTGTAAAATCCTTCCATCATAGTATATAACATGAAGTATTTTACTTTGTCATTTACTGAAGCTTTATCCTGAATAACATCTGCTGCATTATAAAATCCATTCTCTCTGTCCTTGCTAGCATGAATTCTCATGTAGTCCTGGATCCTATCGTTCAAAGCCATACTTCTTACTAAAGATTCGTCTGTAAAGTCAATATCTTTCCAGTAATCTCCTTGATTAAATCGATTAGGGCTTTGCATTCTTCTCACCATCTTAGCGAAAAAAGTTCCAGCATATGAATCAGCTAATAAATCTTGCTGTGCTTTTAATGTAGCCTCTTGTTTATAGATTAGCTTCAGTTTAGCATCATTTGAAGCTTTCATTCCCCTAATCTTTTTTAGCTCAGCTTGATGTTTGTTGAGAAGAGTTTTATGTTCAGCTAAAGCCTTATTTTCATTAGAACTTGTAGCTTTAAGAGTCCTTTCCATATTAAGAGCGTTGGCTGTTAATTCAATGCTTTTTTCATTTGGATTTAAAATAAACTCGCCCACTTGAAAAGACTTTAAACCAATTTTATAAATACCAATTTTAGCATCTTTTAAGTTAAAAGAATAAGTAGCGTTTTTAACTTTGGTACTGTCAAGGACAAAAATATCTTTCCCTTCAGTTTCATAAAGTTTTATCATTTTCCCTTCCGAAGAAGCACCATTGGTAATTGTACCTATAATAGTAAATGGACCACTGATATCTCCTATTTCATTTTTATCTGTATAATCTATCGACTCAGAAGCTACAGATTCAGTAGTTTCTTCTGCTTTTTTTGTAGATTCAGTTTTTTGCTCATTAGAGGCAGTAGAAGCCGTAGAATCACATCCTGCCGACATGAGGATAAATGAAGTTATAATGCTAAAAAGTATTTTCATTTTCGAACTATTTTTGAATTACAAATATACAACCTTGAATAGGCTTGGTCAAGGTTTAACAATTCTCTAACAAATAAATTAAAAAGCATTGGAAATTCCTCAGGTTCTAAATACGTTACAGTTGGAAAAACTACCTCCAGCAGATGTTTTGGAAGAAATAATTGAAGAAGAGGTTTTTCACCTTAGGGACTATTTTTTAAGAAATCCTGTGGTTAAACCTTTGTATTCTTCTCGAATTAGAAAATTAAATAATCTTCTAGAAATTCAAAACGAATATTGTGAAGTAAAAAACATTACTCAGGAAAGAGAGATTATTGACTTGTCATTGAGTGAAGAGAATTTGCTTCACCTAATCCAGAGTTTTGAGAATAGCCAGGCAGACATGAAAATCCGAATTTCAGCCACTATGGATATAGAAATTCTGATTTCTCATGTGAAGAGGTATATAGATCTTCAAGAAGACTTTGAAAACAAGTTTAAAAGATGTTATTCATTAGAATATCCTTTGTCATCACCAAATTACCAGGTGAAATTGGCTGATCAATTAACTACAGGAACTGTAATCCGGTTGTTGGTTTTAGGGAAAATGGAAGATGCTTATCCTTTACTTGAAAAGGAATTCGCCCGAATTCTACTCATATCTTAAAGCATCTATAGGGTCCAGTTCTGAAGCTCTTTTAGCAGGGTAATATCCACTAAGGACGCTTACTACAAAACATAGTAGAACTCCTATGATTAACCAAAGCCAAGGGACTGTAAATCCTGTGCTTAAGAAAAGAGCGGTAATATTTCCGAAAAGAACGCCAAAAATTATTCCTACTATTCCACCTAATTGACCAATGATTATGGCCTCGATTAGAAATTGTTGTTTGATTAAAGAGGCACTGGCGCCAATAGCTTTTCTAACACCTATTTCTTTAGTTCTTTCAGTTACTGAAACCAGCATAATATTCATAAGTCCAATACCAGCTCCTAAAAGAGTGATAAAACCTAACACGGTAGCAGCCACTGTAATATTGCTCAAATTTTCTATAACCATGTTAGCCGTACTGTCTGCTTTAGTAATCCGAAAAGAATCTTTTCCTAAACCATCTTTTCTTATCAGTTTCATGGTTCCCATGGCCACTTGAATAGCTTCATCCAATTCTCTAGGATCATCCACCATTACATTAGTCCTATATTCCGTTGATTCTACTTCGTAAGACTTTCTAGTAACACTCACAGGGATTAAACATTGATTATCTCCACTTAGATTTAGTGTATTCCCTTTGGATTCAAGAACTCCTATGATAGTAAATTTTTTAGAATCTACGGAAATAGAGGCTCCTACAGCCATTTCAGCTGTAGAGAATAACTTATTAACTATATCGGCTCCTACCACGGCTACATTGTTTCCTAGAGTGATTTCTGAATTAGAAAAATTCCTACCATAAGCCACTTTGTATCCTGAAAGCTCTAGATAATTCTCATCTACCCCATTCACCATCACATTCGGATTGGTAAGTTCAGATAAGTATTTTAAAGTAGCTCCAAATTTAGCCACAGCAGTGATGCTTACTAGGTCAGCTCTTTTATACTTTTTCTTGAAACTTCGAGCTTCCTCGTAACTAATAAATTCAAATGTTTTCTCAACTTGGCCATGCCTTCTTCCCCCAGAATTATTGGCTTTAATTATAAAAGTATTTGTACCTAATGAGGTGAACTCACTACTTATTTTATTCTCTAAAGCAGTGGTAGCAGTTATTATACTAATTAATGCTGTGATGCCGATGGCTATGATTAAAACAGTTAGTGAGGTCCTGAGGATTTGACCTTTCACCGATTTAATGGCTACGTACACATTTTCTATAATTGTCCTTCTTTTCACTACAGTAAAATTACAAGTTGCTGGGGATATCTAAAGTGAATAAACCATAAGATTTTAAAACTAAACTATACTGTTGATAGCACTGTTTTTTTCCATGAAATTTGTGCCGGTAAAAATACTGCGTACTAAATACACGATATAAGAGATTGTTTATTAACTCATTAACAATGAGCGTTGCAACGCTAAATTCCACAAGAATTAGTACTTTTGATCACCGATAAAATTTAACAGAATGGCATTTGACATAGATATGATAAAAGCGGTTTATAACCGTTACCCAAGTAGAGTAGCAGCAGCTAGAAAAGCTGTAGGGAAACCTTTAACACTCTCAGAAAAAATTCTTTATGCCCATCTTTGGGATGGAGATGCGAACACAGTTTTTCAAAGAGGTAAGTCATATGTTGATTTTGCTCCAGACCGCGTTGCAATGCAAGATGCTACGGCACAAATGGCTCTTATGCAATTCATGCAAGCTGGTAAGAAAAAAGTAGCAGTTCCTTCAACAGTACATTTGGATCACTTGATTCAGGCGAAGATGGGAGCAGATAAAGATCTTCAAAATGCTATCAATCAATCTAGTGAAGTATTTAATTTCTTAGAGTCAGCCTCTAATAAATACGGAATCGGGTTTTGGAAGCCAGGAGCAGGAATCATTCATCAAGTAGTTTTAGAAAACTATGCGTTCCCAGGAGGAATGATGATAGGAACTGATTCTCACACAGTAAATGCTGGTGGATTAGGAATGGTAGCTATTGGTGTAGGTGGAGCAGATGCAGTAGATGTAATGGCAGGAATGGCTTGGGAACTTAAATTCCCTAAGCTAATAGGAATTAAATTAACTGGGAAACTTAGTGGATGGACAGCATCTAAAGATGTTATCCTTAAAGTAGCAGGAATTTTAACTGCTAAAGGTGGAACAGACGCTATCGTAGAATACTTCGGAGAAGGAGCCATTGGATTATCTGGAACAGGAAAAGGAACTATCTGTAACATGGGAGCAGAAATAGGAGCTACTACTTCTACTTTCGGTTATGATGACTCTATGGAGAGATACCTTAGAGCTACAGGTAGAGATGGAGTAGCTGATGCAGCTAATGAAATTAGAGAACACTTAACTGGAGATCCTGAAGTTTACGCTAATCCTGAAGAGTATTTTGATCAAGTAATAGAAATTAATTTAGATGATTTAAAACCTCATTTAAACGGACCGTTTACTCCAGATTTGGCTACTCCAGTGGGAGAAATGAACGCTAAAGCTGTAGCTAACGATTGGCCTTTAGATGTTGAATGGGGATTAATAGGCTCATGTACCAATTCATCTTACGAAGATTTAAGTAGAGCTGCTTCTGTAGCTAAGCAGGCCTTGGATAAAGGATTGGCTACTAAAGCTCAATTAGGTATAAACCCAGGGTCAGAACAAGTAAGATATACTGCTGATAGAGATGGTCTTCTAAACATTTTCGAAGACTTAGATGCTACTATTTTCACCAACGCCTGCGGACCATGTATTGGTCAATGGGGAAGATATAGTGATCCTAAAAATGCTCCTAAAAACAGTATTGTTCACTCTTTCAATAGAAATTTTGCTAAGAGAGCGGACGGAAATCCAAACACACATGCATTCGTATCCTCTCCTGAAATGGTAGCGGCTATAGCTATTAGTGGAAGGTTAGATTTTAATCCACTTACTGATACTTTGGTTAATAAAGATGGAGTAGAAGTGAAATTAGATGAGCCTACAGGATTTGAACTTCCTCCTAAAGGATTTGATGTAGAGGATAACGGATTTATAGAGCCAGCAGCAGATGGTTCTGGAGTACAAATTATAGTTAAAGATGACTCAGAGAGATTACAGATTTTAAGTCCGTTTGGTCCTTGGAATGGTGAGAATTTAACTGGCATGAAGCTTTTAATTAAAGCTCATGGAAAATGTACTACAGATCATATTTCTATGGCAGGACCTTGGTTAAGATATAGAGGACATTTAGATAATATTTCAAACAATTGTTTGATTGGTGCTGTAAATGCATTTAACATGGAAACAAACACGGTAAAGAGTCAATTAACTGGCGAATATGGTGAGGTTCCAGCTTCAGCTAGGGGATATAAAGCAGAAGGAGTTTCTACCATTGTAGTGGGAGATCATAATTATGGAGAAGGTTCATCTAGAGAGCATGCGGCTATGGAGCCAAGGCATTTAGGAGTTATGGTAGTAATAGTAAAATCTTTTGCTCGAATCCATGAAACGAACCTTAAGAAGCAGGGAATGTTAGGATTAACATTCGCTACAGAATCAGATTACGATTTAATTCAGGAAGATGACACGTTTAACTTCTTAGATCTTAACTCATTTTCTGCAGGAAAGCAGTTGACTCTAGAAGTAGTTCATAAAGATGGATCTAAAAATGAAATCAAGTTAAATCATACTTACAATGAATCACAGATTGAGTGGTTCAAAGAAGGTTCAGCACTTAACTTAATTAGAAAGAACGAAGGTCTTTAATATTAGGCTTTACACAGAATTTTAAAAGGTCTTCAAGTTGAAGGCCTTTTTTTTTGAAATCAATAATTGGAATATATATTCAGAAATAACAGATTTACTTTAGGACACGAAAAAGAAGTGTACTGGATAGACAAGAAAACCTTGATAATATCAGATCTCCATTTAGGAAAAGCTACACATTTCACCAATAGTGGAATAGGGGTTCCTAAAGAGGCCAATACAAATAATTATTGGAGAATGACTGGTGTAGTAGACAAGTACGAAGTAGATAGAGTAATTTTTCTAGGAGATTTATTTCACAGCGTTTATAATAAAGAGTGGGAAAAATTCAAAGATTATATTGCAAACTATGAAAGTATAGAATGGATTCTAATACTTGGGAACCATGACATTTTACATCCAGAACATTACAAAGAAGCTAAGTTAGTAGTGACTAACAGTCTAGTCGAAAGTGGGTTTTACTTCACACATGAACCTGAGCATAAAGAAGAATTATATAATATTTGTGGACATTTACATCCCGCTGTAAAGATGAAAGGAAACGGATTGTCTACTTTAAGACTTCCATGTTTCTATTTTGGTACTGAAAGAGCAGTTTTACCTGCTTTTGGTGAGTTTACCGGAGCCATGACAATCAAACCAAATAAAGGAGATGAAATTTTCGTAATAGCTGAAAAAGAAGTAATTAGAGTTAGTTAAGAGAATTCTTACTTATCAAAACTCCGTGATTATAAATGTATTCTATGGATTTTTCGCCAGACTTGTTATAGTCATACATAGTACCTTCTTCCAAGCCATTTTGATAAAATTCTTGAGACTTCATAGATCCATTTTCCCAATAGTAGGTCCAGAATCCATGTTCTACACCTCCATTATAGCTACCTTCATAATCCATCTGTCCATCTTCATAAAATACTTGCTCTTTCATTATTTCTTGGCTATCAGCCTCTAAGAAGTACACGACCATCGGGTTTCCATTGGGCCATGAACGAGCTAAATATTCGTCTTGAGCACTCGCATCGAAATGTGATGAGCTTAAAATGAACACTATAGATATATAAAGAAGGGTTTTCACAATATAATATGAGGTTAATACGTCAACTTTCTATAAGAAGTTACCAAAAATGATTCCATAAACTACAAAATGTTTTACCGAACTAAATTACTCTAAATACGTATCGGATTAAGCTATTAACGTAAGCGTGAAAGTATATATTTCCATATTATTATCCTGTGCTCTTCACTTATCGGTGAATTGTCAAGTGTTTTCGGATTTCACTGAAAATGAAATAAAAGAGGACATTAACTTTCTATATGAGCAGTTAATGGTTATTCATCCGAATTCTTCAGAGATGGACTCCAGTAAAGTGGAGGTGATAAAATCAAGTCTTCATTCTGAACATTATTCAGAAAGCGATGCCTTTTTTATTTTTAATGGTATGTTGAAGTTGCTAAACGATGGCCACAGTAATGTCAAGTTTTCTGAGGATAGAATTTCAGATATAATCAAGTATGGAGAGTTTTTTCCTTTTGAGCTTGAGTTTTTTGATTCTACTGCAGTGGTGATAGGAACTATTGGAAATCTCTATGAAGAAGTCCACAGAAGAGAAATATTTAAAATTAATAATATCCCTATCAAATCGATTCTGGAAGACTTGGCAGTAGTAGCCATGGTAGATGGAGAAAATAATAATTCGGCTACAGAGTGGCTGTCAGATGATTTTTGGTTCTATTTCACATTGTATAACGGATTTAGAAACTCATACAGCATTACTTATTTAGAAAATGGTAAAGAGTTTCATGAAATAGCCAAGGCTATGAATAGGAATGAATTTCTCAAGACATCATTTTTGGATGATTTCAAATCACAGCCTTGTGAACTAAATCAGATAAACGAGATGTCGGTTTTAACTGTGTCTAATTTTAATCAGAAATCTCCTCAGTGGTGGAAAAGAAATTTAAAATCTATTTTCAGAAAATTAGAAAAAACAAATGCTGTCTCTTATACACATCTCCGAGCCCACGAGACCTCTCTACATCTC
>CAJXOV010000090.1 GCA_913057815.1 uncultured Flavobacteriales bacterium | reverse complement strand
AGATGTAGAGAGGTCTCGTGGGCTCGGAGATGTGTATAAGAGACAGCCATTAGGACCTTTTGATCACATTACTACAGGAAGTTGGAGTTCTGGAACTGGAAGAATTAATGTAGTGGCACAACATCCATTTAATCCAAACATCATCTATGTGGGTGCACCTGCCGGAGGAATATGGAAGACAATAAATAATGGAATTTCCTGGACACCAATGAGTGATGAGTTATCAGTAATTGGTATTTCAGGAATTGCTATAAACCCAGATGATCCAGAAGAAATATTCATTACTACAGGTGATGCTGACGGAGGAAACACATACAGCATTGGAGTATGGAAATCTACAAATGGTGGTTTAACTTGGGGTCAAGTTGGAAATAGTTTTGGCCAAGGAAATAAAATCCTTATTGATCCAATCAACACTAATAATATCTATGTAGCAGCTAATACTGGTTTGTTCAAATCAACAAACAGTGGTAATGCATGGACGCAAATTCAATCAGGTGATATTAGAGACATAGCTCTAAAACCTAATGATCCACTAACAGTGTATGCTGTTACTGACGACACCTGCTACTATTCAACCAACGGTGGTGGAACATTCAATATTTCTTCGGGATTACCAAGTGGTTCTAATAGACTGGCTGTAACTGTTTCTCCAGCTGCGCCAGATGTAGTTTACATTCTTGCCGCAGCCAGCGATTGGTCTTTTGGAGGAATTTACAAATCTACCAACTCAGGAATAAGTTTCTCAGCTCAAAACACTACAACAGACATCTTTAATGGATCTGGACAAGCTTGGTATGATATGGCTGTAACTGTTTCTGACACTAATCCAGATATATTATTAGCTGGTGTTCTTAATGTTTGGAGAAGTTTGGATGGTGGTGTTTCTTGGACAGAAATCAACAGTTGGAGTAATCCTTCAGGAGCTTCATATACACATGCTGATATTCACTATTTAAATTATTATAACGGTAATTTATATTGTGGTAGTGATGGTGGAGTTTATAAATCTTCTAATAACGGAAGTTCTTTTACCGATTTATCAGATGGACTACAGATAGGTCAATACTATACAATAGCCGGTTCACAATCCGATGTTTCAACTTTATGTGGAGGACTTCAAGATAATGGAGGATACGCCTATACTAATGGAGCTTGGAAATGTTATTATGGAGCAGACGGAATGGGATCAGCAGTGAACCCTAATAATTCAAATGAAATTTGGGGTATGATTCAAAATGGATCACTCTATTACACCAGTAACGGTGGATTCAACCTAAATGGCGTTGGGAGTCCCGAAGGAGGAAGATGGGTAACTCCGATGAGCTATGATCCAAATGGCACTAGAATAATTGCAGGATATAATGATGTATATGAATATATCATAGGCTCAGGATGGAATCCAATTAGTACATATAACTTCCCTTCCCTCCTTTCTATAGTTGAAGTTTACGAAGGTAATTCTAATATAATGTATGCCTCGAGCGGAAGCGATCTAGCCAGGACATTGGATGGTGGAACGACTTTTACAAACATTAATTTACCTTTTAGTGCTTCTATGACTTCTTTAGAAATAAATCCGTCAAATTTTAACGAAATCTGGATAACTAGATCTGGATGGAATAGTAATGAAAAAGTTTACAAATCGGTAAATGGTGGTGCTACTTGGCAAAACATCACGCTAAATCTACCTAATTTACCTGCTAATATTGTCAAGTACAACTCTACTCATGATGGAGTTTATTTAGGAATGGATATTGGAGTTTATTATTATAGTGATCTATTAGGCAGCTGGCAGCCATTCAATGATAATCTTCCTAATGTAATAGTAAATGATATTGAAATAAATGAAGCTGTTGGACTAATTAGAATTGGTACATATGGTCGTGGAGTATGGGAAAGTGGAGTTTATGATGCGGTGCAATATGATACTGATGTTATGATTCTTTCATTAGATGAACCAAGTGGTGTATACTGCCAAGAATCCACGGACGCTACTGTGGTTATAAGAAATATCGGAACATCAACGATCACCTCAATGACAATTGAATATGATATAGATGGAGGAACTACCTTATTTCATAATTGGACAGGGAGTTTAGTTGTTGGTTCTAATACAACTGTTAACATCCCTACTTTTAACTCACTTTCTGGCTCACACGTGTTCAATTTAGAAGTTACTAACCCAAATGGAATTGCAGACGAAAACACTCTTAATAACAGTTCAAGCACTAATTATCAAACCGTTCTAAATGGACAAGTGGTGACGTTTAATCTTACTACTGACTGCTTTTCTAATGAAACTGGATGGGATTTAAATGACGATTTAGGAGCCAAATTGTATTCTACTCTAACCGGCTCTCTTCAAAACGAAACGACTTATTCGAATGAATTCTGTTTAACTCCAGGATGTTACGAATTAGTAATTACTGATAGCTATGGAGATGGTCTTACAAGCAGCTCTTGTGCTGATGGAAATTACAGCGTAGTAGACAATATGGGGCAAACAATAGTAAGTATGGCTCAAGCAAACTTTGGGTTTAGCGCAATAGAACCATTTTGTTTAGTAGCAGGAAGTGATGAAGGTTGTACCTCTCCTACAGCTTGTAATTATGACAGTAATGCCATTACGGACGATGGAAGTTGTACTTTTCCTATTCTTTGGTATTATGATGGTGATTCGGATGGATACGGAGATGATAATCTTTCAGTTTCAAATTGTGATCAACCTTCAAATTTTGTAAATATTGGCGGTGACTGTGAACCTCTTATAAACACTATCAATCCTGGATCAATGGAAATATGTGATGGAATAGATAATAATTGTGATGGCCAAATAGATGAAGGATTTAGTCAAACTCAATATTTCCTAGATGATGATCAGGATGGTTATGGTTCTACAGATTTTATTATGTCGTGCTTAGCCTCAGGAAACTATGATGTTCTAAACTCTTTAGATTGTAACGATAGTGATGAAAACATTAATCCTAGCTCGACTGAAATTTGCGGAAATAACATTGATGATAACTGTGATTTGCAAATAGACGAAAACATGCTAATTTTCTATACCGATTCTGATTTAGATGGATTTGGAGATCTCGGGAATTCTTTGCTAGCTTGTCAAGAATCAGTGGGTCTTGTTTCTAATTCTCTTGATTGTGATGACACTAGAAATGATGTATATCCCAACGCTCCGGGTACAAATGAAGGTATAGATAATAACTGTAACCTAATTATCGATCAAGATGAAGAATTACACTGTCAGGGGGATTTTGACTTGGATGGAATTGTTTCTATAAACGATGTTTTGTATCTATTAGCCGATTATGGATGCATCGGTGTTTGTGAAACTGATCTTAACTCGGATGGTTTTGTAAACACAACCGATATTGGACTCTTTCTAGGTTTATTCGGATCATTCTGTGAGTAAATTATCCAAATTCCTACATCCATAAACAATGGGTATGGATTAACTTGCGGTGACCTTTAAAAATAATAAATGAAATCAATATGTTTATCAGCATTCTTTATGCTGCTTTGTGCGTTTGCGTACGCTCAACAGTCCAACGGAGGAACCCCATTATCATTCTTAGTCAACGAAATAGAAAGTCAAGAATTCGATTTGCATGAATTTGCACCGCTAGATTTTTTTCAAATAGATCAAGAAGACCAATTACGATCTAACGAAGGCCAATTAGAGTTGTTTTCTAGATATATTGAAACTGATTTTACATTATTAAATTCAGGCACGTTTCATATGTTAGATAATGGTGACCGAGTTTGGAGATTAAAAATTACAGCTAGAGAAGCACAAGCTACCAATTTCTTATACAATAATTTTCATTTAGCTGACAACTCTGTTTTACATATTTACAGTTCAGATAGAAGTATGGTCCTTGGAGGATTTACTTCAGCAAACAATAAAGAAGTAGGATTATTTGCTACTGGAAATGTATTGGGAGAGTCAGTTATTCTGGAACTCTTTGAACCGTATAGTGATATTGGAGAAAATGTAATTTCTATAAATAAAATCGGGTATGTATATAGAAACGCATTTGCCGAAGTTAGTGGTGAACTTAGAGGAGGATCTGACCCATGTCAGGTAGATGTAACTTGTTCAGAGGGTAACAATTGGACTGATGAAGAAAAAGGAGTAGTAAGAATTTTATTAACGAGTAATCAAGGCCAAGGATGGTGTAGTGGCTCACTAGTGAACAATACATCTCTAGATTGTGCTCCTTATGTATTAACAGCTTGGCATTGTGGTGAGGACTCCTCTCCTGCTCAATACAATCAATACATTTACTATTTTAACTATCAGGCAAGTTCATGTGGAGCTTCAAATCCTGCTGGCACTCAATCTTTCACTGGAAGCACAAGATTAGCATACAGTAATGATGGAGGTGGTAATTCAGGATCGGATTTTCTTCTTACCGAAATTACATCAAGTTTACCTTCTTCTTTAGACGTTTATTACAATGGATGGAATGCCAATACAAATGCAAGTTCAAGCGGAGTTGGAATTCACCACCCATCTGGTGATTATAAAAAGATAAGTACATACAATAACAGCCTAACATCAAGTCAATGGGGTTCTGCCAATGGTTCGCATTGGAGAGTTATTTGGACTGCTACAGCTAACGGTCACGGAGTTACCGAAGGTGGTTCTTCAGGGTCTCCAATTTTTAATGCTGACGGATTAATAGTTGGACAATTAACAGGAGGAAGCTCTTTTTGTGATTCTCCCAACAGTCCAGATTTCTATGGGAAAATGTCTTATAACTGGGATGATAACGGAAATCAAGATTTTGAACAATTAAAATTTTTCTTGGATCCTACAAATTCCGGAGTTCTAACACTAAATGGAACATATGCACCATGCAGCGACCCAACGGTAAGTGGATGCACGGACCCTGAAGCATTGAACTTCGACTCAGAGGCAGAACTGGATGATGGTTCATGTATATATCCTTGTCTAGACGCAGGAGTAACTTTAAACTTCACATTAGACTGCTATGGTTCAGAAACTAGCTGGCAATTAATTAATAGTACGAATCAGATTATTTATGAAGTGGAGGAAAACACATACGCTGGTTCTGAAGGAGATGCTGAAACAGGAGGTAGTACTGATGAAATTCAACTATGTATTCCTGCTGAATGTTATACACTAGTTTTAAGTGATTCCTATGGAGATGGCTTCTTTGGATCTCAATGGAATGGTTGTGGAACTGATGGAGATTTAATCATTACCGATGCTGAAGGAGTAATCATTTATGATATGGCTGATCCTAACTTTGGAGAAACAATCACAATCGATTTTTGTCTAGCAGAAATAGACTTAGATGATGATGGATTCCTAGTATCAGAAGGAGATTGTAATGATGGTGATGATTCTATTTATCCAGGCGCTCCCGAGTTATGTGATGGAGTTGATAATAACTGCAATGGCACCATTGACGAGAATTTTATAATTAATGAATACTGGTTAGATACTGATGAGGATGGATTCGGAAATCCTGATATTTCAACTTTTAGTTGTTTTACTCCTGATGGATATGTTGCTATAAGTGGTGATTGTGATGATGAAAATGCCAGCATTAATCCTAATATGAATGAAATATGTGATGGAATTGATAACAACTGCGATGGTTTAATTGATGAAGGATTCATTTCAAGTATATACTATATTGATAATGATGATGACGGATATGGACATCCTAATGTAAGCATAACATCGTGTTTCCAGCCTGATGGCTACACTGACAATGGAGATGACTGTAATGATTCAAATTCAAACATCAATCCAGGAATGGCTGAAGTTTGTAACAATGCAGATGATGACTGCGTGGGAGGTATCGATGACAATTTAGATACTCAAGTTTATTATGAAGATGATGATAATGACTCATTTGGAAACCCTGGTGTTTCTGTAATTGATTGTTCTCAACCGAATGGATATGTACTAAATGATTTGGACTGTGACGACACTGACAGTAGTATTAATCCAGGTAGTCCAGAGATACTTGATGATGGAATTGATCAAGATTGTGATGGTTCAGATTTAACGACAGGCATATCCGAGAACTTTGTCAGTCAATTCAACATCTACCCTAATCCAGTAAAAACTAAACTTTTTATTGATGGAGTAAACGGAGACCAAATAATTGAAATGCTAGATGCCACAGGGAGACTTGTTATATCGGAAAAAGTCAATAATGAAGGGATCTACAGCATAAATGTAGAAGCATTAGATAAGGGATCTTACATAATTCGAATCTTCGATACACATTCACTATCTACTACGAGAGTGATCTTAAATTAATATTGCAACGCAGCCTTTTAACCAAGGCATGGAAACATCTTTTAATCCTAGTCGTAAATCAAATAACAATATTTGAAAACATGGCTAGGATTTTTTATACTCTCATTTTATGTATGGGCTTTTCTTTAGGTAACGCACAGGATGCATCCTTAGGTCTCAATTATGAAATAATAAATGGTGAAATTGAAGTTAACTGGCAGAAACCTGAAGCTTTTAAATCACACTTTTTTGAGCTTCAAAAACTAGATGATGAAAACAAATGGAGTGGTATACATTTTATAAGACCTAAAGTAGACCAAGAATTGTTCTCTTCAACGGATCATGCTCCCACCGATGGGATCAATTCTTTTAGAATAAAAATGAAGACTCGGTATGGTGAAGTGAAATTTAGTGAGACCATAGATGTATTTTTTGAATCCCTAAGCTTTGACCTTTTAGTTTATCCTAATCCTGCCAACGCTTGGCTAGTAATTAATGCTGATAAACCCAACACTACATATACAGTTAATTTAATAGATAGATACGGAAACACGGTTCTTACAGGAGAAACTGATGAGAGCAGCTGTGTACTAGAAACATCTCAGGTTATAGAAGGAATGTACTTTATAAAAGTAGATGGAGAAGGAGCCTCCTTTAAAAAGGCCATTGTCATCAACCACCGATAACCTTTTCGAAATAGTTTAAAGGAACTAACAATGGCTTAAAAACAGCAGAATACTGTACTTTAAACACTTCACCGTTACCCATTGTCCCTAGCATTACATCTTGATTATAGACAAACTCGTTTCCTTCAAAATCATGGTAATTACCATTGCCAGGAAGATGAAACAATTCAACTTTTTTCTTTTCTCCAGAATTCTCGGTAACTATAATTTCCCAATGCGGAGTGAGGTTCAAAACACTATCTATACCGTGAGCATCTAAATAGTTATTATACGTTTCTAAGTGTATTTTTTTATACCGTAAGATGTAATCTTTGGCTATAAACGTATCTAAATAATTTACGAGATCTCCCTTAGCATTTTTAACTACAATATTATTTTCTCCTTCCCACTTCAATGAAAAGCTTTCCTCAGGTCTGAAGTTTTGTTTCACTTCTATTTTATTAAACTCCAAATTTGGATATTCAAATACTCCAGAATATCTCCAATCATTCTCAAATGTGAAAAACCGTGCAGTTAAAAACCCCGCGAACATTGGCATATCCACTACAAAAGGTTCTGGGCTAATTCCTTGACCTGGAATCTCTAGTATAAAATAATCTCCATGATGATCTGAAGTGTTTCCAGCGCTAATCCAGATTTTTTCTGGTTTATTCTTATCAGTGGTATAGATCTCTATTTTCTTTCCTGAACTAGCAGCATTTGAAAACACCGTAGGCTGCATTTTCTTAGGTACAGGGCCTTTAATTTTTATGTTTTTAAAAGCCTCTAAGAGTAATCTCACAGCATGGTCTTTAGCTAAGTGCTTTCCATTTACCATCCCTGTCTCTTATACACATCTCCGAGCCCACGAGACCTCTCTACAT
>CAJXOV010000089.1 GCA_913057815.1 uncultured Flavobacteriales bacterium | reverse complement strand
CGTCAGATGTGTATAAGAGACAGTTCATATACATTTAACATTTGCATGCTGCTTTCATTACACAAGGGGTTTTCTGCTATAAATTGAATAATGTATTCTCCTTCTTCTGTAAAAACCTGGCTATACTCTGAAACCGTGCTAGCCGAAGTACTTTCTATATTCCATTGGTAATCTTCTACTAATGGATTTAAGCTCGTCATAGATACTTCTTCACCTATACAAATTTCAGTGGCTGACAACTCGAAATTAGATTCTCCCCCACACTCATGTGCTGTATGCCAAGTAGTGTTTGTTATCACAGGTGGATTATTATCGAAATAGATATAACCTGTTTGATTTACTTCTTCTCCGATTTCTATATTATCTATGAAATCTATTTTATAAGAGATCATCCCATGACTGCCTGGTTCATCTGCTATACTATCTGGTAAATTGATGTCTTCAAATAAGAATTCTACTCTTCCGTTTTCATCGATAGTAGTCATTACACTATGGCTATTGGCTACTAATTGGAAAGTGCTAAAATCCATATCTTCATCTAAAGAATCTACCACCATTACTGTTCCTGCTGGTGCATTTCCTGTGTTTTGGAATCTAATTAAATATTCCATTCTAGTGTCTGGTAATACCAAGTGGTCATCAGTATATCCTTCGGGAATACCGGTGATGTCATTAGGGTCATAAGCACAGGTGACTTCTTGGGTAATTATTTTTTGGAATAGTTGGATGAGTTCTCCATCGATATCAGCATACATAGTAGCTGTACTAGTCATAAACTCTCCGATATTCAATTCGGATGGAGTATTTACAACAATATCATCAAAATACATATCCCAACTTCCTAAATTTTCGAAAGTCCAAGAAATTACCTGGCCATCAATGTTTTCAGCAGGTGGGTACGAGTAATTATAGGATAACAAATCGTCTAACTCTATTTTTATTAAACCACTTATAGGGTAAGGGCTCATGTTTCTGTAACAGATGTTATATCCTAACTGATCATTACACGGAACTCCTCCTCCCCACTGATAAAAATCGACACAGCCAGTCGGGTCAGGAGTATCTTCGTTGGTTACCCCAAAATAATAAGGAGCTGCATTGGACAGTGGTACACTTATGGTATAAGACTGAGGCGTAGTGTATGCAGTCCATTCAGAAGTATAATTTACTGAAAGAGTATATTGACCCGGTTCTATAGGGCCGAAGTTGAAAAACCCAAAATCATCGGTGATAATTTGAAGCCCTAAAGGTTCAAGTGTTACTGTTTGAAATGGAATAAATACTGCTTCATCTGGAAGACCATCGTAATTATCATCTAGAAAAACATAGCCAGAAAGGTTGTAAGAACATTGGCACAAAGAATTAATAACTCCAGATTCTTGACTACATGAATTTCCTTCAAACAAACATGACTCATCATCAATAATAGCCAATGGCTCAAAATTACAGGCTACAACATTCATACAGCCGGTAAGCTCTCCTTCACAATCACATGCCGAAGTATAAGTGTCATTAACTGTTTGAGAATTGGCATCACTACAAGAATCGCCAGGTAATGAACAAGATCCATCATCTATAACAGCTAATGGTTCAAAATTGCATGCTACAACATTCATACAGCCGGTAAGCTCTCCTTCACAGTCACATGCCGAAGTATAGGTGTCATTAACCGTTTGAGAATTGGCATCATTACAAGAGTCACCAGGATAAACACAAGAACCATCATCCTCTATAGCATCAGGGTTATAATTACAAGCAGTAACCGAAGTACACAAGTTAGACATGAAGGTTAACCCAGGAATATTAGAGTCACAATACATGTAGTCAATTGTGCCTGCACTCTCATATGTTCCTACAGAAATATTATAAGAGAAAGACCCGTTTGTAGTAAACGAGCCTAGCATTACAGAATTATTAACTCCTACTCCTAATGAATTAACTCCACCTACGCAAAACCACGCTCCTCCACTTGTACTATTAATATCAATAGAAGCTCCATCACTTTGAAACCCTGTCCACCATTCTTCTCCAGCAGCAGCCAATAAAGTTACTGGGTTCAATTCACTTTGGACTCCTAGTAGACCGTCACTACTCCCGTATGATGCATGTAAAGATCCATCACTATCGTCTTCATTAAACACACCAAGAAACCCACTTGCTCCAGTTCCAATTGCAAATACCGAAGAGTATTTCACATCTTGTAAAAAACCGAATAAAAAAGAATTAATATTACCTCCAACTGGCTGATTACCAAACATCGCTGAGCTGATAAAAAAAGGAGCATCGCTGCTAACATTTAGAGGGCAGCTGGCATCTCCTATCACCCTGTTTACCTCATCTGTAGGGTTTTCAACCTGGGCAAACAGTCTGTAGTTTGTATATCCGTCAAAGTTTTGCTGACCAAACAAGCCTGATAGCTCAGTTTCATCTACAACTATTTCTGTCAGTTGACTAAAGCTGTTTTGAGGTGATAATAAAAACGTAATGCATCCTATGCAAACGATTAGTCTAAAAAAAGAACTTCTATTAATGAGGCTGAATAACATGTAGTTTAATTTAATGTTGATAATTAGTTTATTGATATTCTCACAGTAAGTAACTGTTTAAAATTAGGGGTGAGCAAACATACTCACCCCAATAACTCTAGTCTTGTTTATCTTATTACTAGTGCTTTATTAGAGATAACTTCTCCTTCTTGTACTTGAATGAAGTAAGTCCCTTTAGATAGACTTCCTCGTTGGATTTCTATTCTTTGGTCCGTTATATTCTGCCATACTAACACTTCTTTTCCTGCAGCATCAAATAACCTGATTGTTCTTTGCTCCGCACCATTAAATTCTATAAAAGCAACTTCACTCATCGGATTCGGATAAATCTCAAATACTGAACCTTCGTACTCTTCGATGCTCACTATCATTAATGCTTCTGATATATCTGAACATCCACTTTCATTGGTTACTTCTACGGTGTAAATACCATCTTCCAAAGCTTGATACTCCTGACTAGATGCCCCATATATAACCTCATCATTTAAGTACCACTGATAAGCTTCTCCTTCAGATGCTACTAGCATAGCTCCTTCTTCAGTTACTTCAGCCGTTGGCGCATTGTATACCGTTAGCATTTGCATACTACTTTCAACACAAATAGGGTTTTCAGCTACTAATTGGATAATATACTGACCTTCTTCTGGGAATTCCACACTATACTCGGAAGTGGTGCTAGCCGAAGCACTTTGGATATTCCATTGATAGTTTTCTACCAATGGATTCGTACTAATCATAGTAATTTGTTCTCCTTGACAAATAGCATTGTCGGATAATTCAAAGACTGCTTCACCACCACACTCGTGAATTGTGTGCCAAGTAGTGTTGGTTACCACCGCAGGGTTATTATCAAAGAAAATATGAGCAGTACTGTTTATTTCTTCACCTACATCAACATTATCTATAAAGTCAATTTTAAAAGACACCATTCCATGGCTTCCTACCTCGTCAGAAATACTATCTGGAAGATTTATATCTTCAAACAAAAACTCCACTCTTCCGCTTTCTTCTATAGTAGTCATCACATTATGACTGTTGGCTACTAATTGGAAAGTACTAAAATCCATGTCTACATCTAATGTATCCACCACCATAACTGTACCTGCAGATGCGTTTCCTGTGTTTTGGAATCTAATTAGGTATTCCATTCTAGAATCAGCTAAAACTAAATGATCATCAGTATATCCTTCTGGAGTTCCTGTAATATCATTCGGATCATATGCGCACGTAACTTCCTGCTCGATAAACTGTTCTGTAATAGGAATTAATTCGCCTTCATAATCAACGTAAATAGTCACTGAGCTAGACATAAAATCTCCTATGTTCTGTTCTGATGGTGTGTTTACTACTAAGTCATCAAAGAACATCTCCCAACTAGCCAAATTCTCGAATGACCATGAAATAGTCTGACCATCTATAGATTCCGCTGGCGGGTTTGAGTAGTTGTATTCTAACAAGTCATCTAATACTACCTCTATAACACCACTTATAGGATATGGACTCATGTTTCTATAACAAATGTTATATCCTAATTGGTCATTACAAGGCACTCCTGCTCCCCACTGATAAAAATCTACACAAGCTGATGGTGCAGGGACACTTTCATTTGTTACACCGAAATAAACAGGA
Source organism: uncultured Flavobacteriales bacterium (assembly GCA_913057815.1). Classification (GTDB taxonomy): domain Bacteria; phylum Bacteroidota; class Bacteroidia; order Flavobacteriales_D; family Sanyastnellaceae; genus ASP10-05a. The sequence goes on along the minus strand of CAJXOV010000089.1, from coordinate 3,744 downwards.
ACTCCTCCGTTAATTGGGAATTCTAATGTCAACTCTGTAGGAGTAGTGTAATTGGTCCATGATCCGCTGTACTCCACATAAAGTTCGTATACACCAGCTTCCAATTGACTAGACATAAATGTTCCGTCATTGTCAGTAATAATTTGCTGTCCTGTAGTTACTATAAATACATTTTGATATGGAAGGGTTTCTTCGAATGGATCTAAAACTCCATTGTAATTATCGTCAACAAATACGACTCCTGAAATTCCCCAATAACAGCTTCCGTCATCTTGTGTAACTATATCGCTATAGTTAACTGCTCCAGGTTCTGAACAACCTACACAAATTTCAAAGTCACAAGATCCATCATCTTCGGTTACTAAACCGTTGTAGTTACATGCGGTTTCGTCCATACATCCAAGAATTATGCATTCTGGATCATTTCCAACGTTTATTATAATTGGGTATTGGTCAAATCCATCCCCTTCTAAATGCTGATAAACCAGCTCTCCACTAATAAGCAGGTCGGCAGATATTTCATTTGGCCAATTGTCGGGAGTTAGTGCGAAAATGAAACAGCCGTCCTCTGCACAAATAACAAACGGAGTTGACACTTCTCCTGTATTTAACATTCCTGCTCCTACTTCATTGGTTGAGCTGTCTTCCAGTGTAAATGAGGCTCCTCCATCTCCAAATGAATCATACAAAACGACAGAGACAAACTCACCAAAACAACAAGAACCATCATCACTTATTGCATTTGGATCATAATTATTGGCATCAGCGTCTGTACAGCCACTAGTTTCTCCTAAACAATCACAAGAATCAGAATATGTATCATTACTAGTCAACTCATCGAAATCATCACAAGAGTCTCCAGGATAAACACACGAACCATCATCTGTAGAAGCTGTGTCATTATAATTACAAGCTGTTGGGTCTATGCATCCTGAAAATTCACCTACACAATTACAGTTATCATCAAAGACATCATTAACAGTTAACCATATATTATCGTTACACGAAGCTCCGGGATAAACACAATATTCATCTGAACAAGCCCATGTTTCATCATAATTACAAGATAAAGGATCAGAACATCCGGCTGACTCAGCGCTTAGAGTAGAGCTTGTAACCTCTATTGAAAATATATTTTGGCCTCCATTCCAGCCTTCTACTTCAAAATAATATGTTTGACCAGGAACTGTACAGATTCCAGAAAACATAGAACCTAAGCCTACACCACTATCATCATCACAATCTATAGCTTCTCCATCACATTCCGTATAATAAGCCATTACTGTATCAAAGTCATAGGTCTGTACGTTTACTACGGACCCGTCTCCTATGAAAGAAAACCACACATCACCATTTCCTAGTCCAAATCCTGAGCAAGGCATATCATCAGAATTATTATCATTAGTAGCACCAATATTTGAGGATGTGACAGGTCCTCCATCTATAATCAACTCCTCAGCCAAAAGACATGATTCAGCTCCACCACACGAGCCATCATCTACAGTGGCTAATTCGTTATAATTTCCTGAGTCTACATCTGTACATCCCAGTATATCTCCTAAACAACCACATGAGTCGTCATAAAGACCATTTAAAACTCCTTCCTCTTCACATTCGTCACCAACATATGAACACTCTCCATCGGTATTGGCCTCAGAGTTATAATTACATGCCGCTTCATCACCACAGCCAACTATCCATAACTCACAATTACACGAGTCATTATAAAATCCATCAAGTAAAAAAGGGTTGGTACAAGAATCACCTATAAATGAGCAGCTGCCATTCTCTATGGTGGCATCTTGGCTAAAGTTACACGCAGCAGGATCAGTACATCCTAAAATTGGTCCTGTACTAATATTAGAACAGGAATATACCAACACTAATTCGGTTTGCGAACCAGAGGTGCAGGATACAGAGCCATCTGTAATTAGTTCAATTTTAAGTTCTGAAAGGTCCGTAGAAAAAACACTCCCAGAAAGCTCACCGGCAAAAGAGGATAAAAAGTTAAAAACACCATCTTCACCCTCGTAAATGTTTAACTCGTCAAAATTGGTTTCTATGCTTCCTAAGAATACTTCCACAGATACTCCATTACCTTCTAAAGTTTCTGTAAAAACCCATTCTTGATTCTCATTATCTGCGTAGCAATATGAAAACGTGTTAGGTCCCTCATTGCAATCATCTTCGTCAATAGTAGTAATACAGTCACAATTTTCGTCATATATGCTTGAAATTGAATCATCTGTTGATTGCGCACAAATTTGACCCTCAAATGCACAGGTAGAGTTATCAATTAACTCAGCTTCTGGATTATAATTACAAGCTAATTCATCACCACAGCCAATCGCATTTAGACAATTTCCAGGGTAAATTGTAGACTCACCGTTACTTAATACTTGATAAGGAATACAAAAATCAAAATCTCCATCGGTAGTAAACTGCCCTAAAAGAACAGAATTGTTAACTCCTACACCCGAATTGTTCCCGCTTCCTGGGACTGAAAACCATCCACCTCCAACAAAACTTGAAACCGCTATGTTTTCTCCGTTTTCGAAATTTTCTTGCCATGGAAAAGAGTTGTCTTCCACAACACCAAATTGACCTCCTGAAAAATCAACACTCCCTGTTGAATCCTCGTTGTAAGGCACTCCTAAACTTCCCGAAGATGAATATCCTATAGTAACATAAGAGTCAAACTCCGAATCCGGTAAAAAGCCATATAAAGCAGGGGAAACAGAGTTTCCTCCAACACCACCTATTTGAGATTGATAAAATGAAGTAGTTGTGCTTATCGAAATTGGCATTTCATCATAACCTAATACTGATAAAACTTCATCGGTTTGATTGTTTAGTTGGGCATATATTCTATAACTCGTAAAACCATCTAACTCAGATGAACCTGATGAATTAGTATGCGAGTATGTGTCCACTACAATGTTTTGTCCTTGAGATATTCCTTGTGACACAAAAAATAGAGTCCCAATGACCAAGGCGTATAGATATTTCATTATTAAGGTGTTTAATCGTTCAGTACAAATACCTTTCTTTTATCAAAGGGTTGCACACTTTCTGTAACAGCCTTAAAATTAATAGTTTCCTTCTATATGTTTGGGTTTACAATGATGTTTTTGTTAGGTGTGTCCTCTTTTAGTCACAAAAAGGCAACAGCAGAACCTTGATTATCAGCCTATACGGTAGCTATGCATTTTAACTCGATAGCTATAGGAGTAGGTAAAGAATCTATAGCAACAGTGGTTCTACAGGGTTGGTTGTCTTTAAAGTACTCAGCGTATATTTTATTAAAAGTTTGAAAATCTCTTTTCATGTCTACAAGAAAGACAGTAACGTCAACTAACTTATCCCAAGAGCTGCCAGATGATTCTAAAACCTTCTTTACATTATCAAAAACGGCATGTACTTGAGCTTCAAAATTAAACTCTAGTTGATTTCCATTATGATCTAGTTTTAATCCAGGGACTCCTGAGTCATTACTATCAGAACCAGCCGTTCTAGGGCCCACCCCAGAAAGAAATAATAAGTTCCCTACTTTTCTAGCGTGTGGATACGCTCCAACAGCTTTAGGTGCTGAATCACTATTTATTATTGACATATCTGGTTGAATTTATGATGATTAGATTGGTTTTTAACGCTCTCTGTTTATAAAGTCAGATAAGCACCTACAAATATCACTAACTGTCTCTTATACACATCTGACGCTGCCGACGAATAGAGAGGTGTAGA
>CAJXOV010000088.1 GCA_913057815.1 uncultured Flavobacteriales bacterium | reverse complement strand
TCGTCGGCAGCGTCAGATGTGTATAAGAGACAGGAGTAATACAAGAGGTCAATTGTTATATTTGTCAAGTGAATTTCCAGTATTAAGTCTGGAATAATCGACCTATTAAAACGAGCACTATGAGCATCAAAACAAGTATATATCACAAAGCTAAATCTCATGTTAAAAAAGAAGATTTAGCGCAGAAAGCTGCCAAATATAATCTAGACTTTGAAGTGCTCAAGAATATTCCAACTGATCTAATAGAGATCATGGAAACTGCAGTTAATTATAGGAAGAATGCCAATGTTATGTTGGATATAGGAACCCATATGGGTAAATTCACTGCTGTAGCTAATCTTTTTGTTCCGTTTGATAAAACAATTTGTTTTGAGCCTAATAAGCAGATGAACGAGGCTATAAAAACAATCAATAATAATATTGATGTATCGATAGCCAATATTGCTCTTTCTGATAAAAAAGGCGTAGTTACATTTCATTTGCATGAAGACTCTTCTATGAATAGTATAGTAGGTTCTGATGCTGAAGTATTAAAATCGGAGTTTCCATGGGATAACCCTGATTTAATGAAAGAAACTGAGGTGCCTACGGATACTCTTGATAATTACATTCAAAGTAATCAGCTGCAGGACGATACATTTTTTATTAAAATAGATACTCAAGGGAATGAGCTTACTGTTCTTAGAAATGGTATAGAAACTCTTAAGAAAACTGAGGTTCTATTAATAGAGTATATGTTCTTATCTCCATATGAAAATAACTTTTCTCATTTTGAGCTTTTAGAGTTCTTAAATGAAAATGGGTTTGACTGTAAAGGAGCGTTAACTATTAGTAAAAGGCCTTCTAAAAAAGTTAGTGCAGTCGATTTTATCTTTGTGAAGAGGTCATAGTGTAAATCTGTTTTGTTTTATAAATTTTTGCTTTGCAATAAGTTAGTTGTGCTTTAGAAATATTTTTCTATTTCCTGTGGTTATATTTCTTATCTGGAACTATAATTTATAGAAATCATATTAAGCAAACTTCCGGCTGCTTGAGGAGATGTTTTCATTAAAAGGCTTAATCTTTGCAACGCTGAGAACTAAATAAAATTAACAATGAAAAAAGCAATTTTTCTAACACATCTATTAGTCGTTACTTCCATATTCTCATCAGATGCTCAAATTGATAGACTTAAAAAATCAATAGGTAAGAAGATTGAAGCTACTACCACATCTTCAGGGAGCATTAGTCAAGAGGAGATAGGGTCTGGCTTGAAAGAAGCTTTGTCAAAAGGAGTAGAAAAAGGAGTGGAACAACTATCAAAACCAGATGGGTTTTATAAAGACTTATCTATAAAAATCCCACTTCCACAAGAGGCTGATAAGGTAGAACCAAAACTACGTAGCATTGGCCAAGGAAAAAAAGTAGATGATACCATAGAGTCAATAAATAGAGCAGCTGAAGACGCCACGGCAGCAGCCAAAGACATTTTCATAGAGGCTATAAAAGAAATGAGTATTGATGATGCTACAAGTATTCTGCGTGGCAATGACAATGCAGCCACGACATTCCTCGATAAATCTACCAGAGCTAAGTTGACCAGTGAATTTGAGCCTATAGTAAAGGCTTCATTAGATAAAGTGGGCGCTACTAAAAACTGGAATACCATTTTTACTACTTATAATAAAATCCCATTTGTGCAAAAAGTAGATCCAGATTTGGTGAGTTATGCCACAGGTAAAGCCATTGATGGATTGTTTATTCAAATAGCCAAAGAAGAATTAAATATCCGACAAGACCCTGCTGCTAGGGTGACTGATTTGCTGAAGAAGGTGTTTGGGTAAGGATAAATTCTAACTAAGTGAAATACGCCTTTTTCGAAATGTGTTATTTGCATATAAAAAACAATAAAAAACCAGCGCGCAGCGCTGGTTTTTTTTTATCCAATAATACTAGAATTCAAATCTCTTAAACCAAAACCTTCTACTCACAAGGCAAAGTCCCATAACTCTGTATAGAAGGAGGAAAGGGTAGTGGCTGTCCTGCTACTATGATGTAATACCGAATTTCTTGTATAGCTCCATTGGCTTCATCGGCCACATCGGCAAAGAAATCATTCGGGATAATCGTTAATCTAAAATGTCCTAAGTCTCCGTCTACTGGTTTCATTTGCAACGCTTCAGTGGTAGTCACCATATCAGCAGGAGCTATAGAAGGAACATTAAATCCATCCTGTTTTACAGCTAAAAACACATACACATCATTGTCTCCAGCGTTTTGGTAATTAGGGTTGGTTTCATAATTATTATCGTATGTCAATGTCCAAAAATCATCGGCATCACCTATTTCAGGGAAAGTACAGTGCAGCCTATCACATAGTTTAGGAATCACCTCTACTGTTAAATCTTCAGTTTTGGCTTCACCTATTTCTAATTCCGAAAACGCATTTCCATCTTGTAATTTAGCCAAGCAGTTTATTCCGTTCTGGAACAATACCGATGGACCCACACCAAAATATTCTTCGATATTAAAAGTGAATGAATAAAGCAGTGGTGCCTCTTTGATCATCAGATTATCCTCTATAGAATTATCCCAATCCCCGTTTCCACTAACAGGAGATGCAGGATTCCATATCCACAGATAAACCGGTTCATCAGGATTGTCCTCTAGCATTTCTTTTAAAGCACTTCCGCTAGTTTGGCTCACATCTATAAATAGTGTGATCTCCTCCACACCATCTGTAGGGTTAGGAGTGATATAAGCTGATTGGGCTTGCACGCTTAACGCACCAAGTAAAGCCAGTGGTAGAATTAATAATTTCTTCATTTTATTGAGCTCTATCGAATATAAATTTATAAATCACATTTAGGTCATCCTCAGAACATCCTTTTTCTAATTGAATAGTCAGTTCATTATCGAACTCTCTTACCACAGACCCCAAGCCGAAACTGTTCTCTTCTGTTCCATCATCGAATAGGATAGAAGTAGGATACTGGTCATTATCGAACGACCAAGTTCCACCTGAGCCAAAGAAGTTCTTACCTTCGGTGAGCTCTATGTCATACGCTCTATCAGCAGCATTAAAAGTCAACTCCATTGGTGCTATTCCTTCTACTATGTAATACTGGCTCAGGTCTCTTTCTTCCTGCACAGGATTATTCAGGTCTTTCTGCAGGAAGCTATTCAGCACCCACGTACCTTCTAGTCCAGCCACCTTATCGAACGGTTCTCCTATATCGGTTTTCTTATCTGGTTTGCAGCCGGCCATTATAAGCGTTGCAATGCAGATTATATATGCTATATTTTTCATTTTCTTCATCTTTTAGTGATTTGTAATACACTAAATTTTAGTTACATCCTCCCACGGGATTATCCTGAAAATCGGGAACCACGTTTTCACCCAGCGGGAACTGAACTATCATTCCGTTACAATCCCACGGTGCACCTCTTACCAATATGTTTTCTCCTTTGACACCCATTCTCTTTAGGTCGTCAGTTCTTTTTCCTTCGCCCACAAATTCTATTCTTCGCTCCAGTCGGGCAGCCTCTATTATAGCTTCGGCAGAGGCGTTATCATCTAGGTTAAAAGCGCTGTTTTCAAAAGCTCGTTCTCTAATCTCATTGATGTAATCGATAGATTGATCCAAACCACTTCCTAGCTCAGCGTTAGACTCAGCCACTATCAGCATCATTTCAGTTACAGAGGTGACTGCATGGTTAAAGAATTGAGTGTTAAACTTGGCTACTTTGGCATTTCCCAGTACTTCAGTAGGAGCGGTGTAGTAAGTTCCTACTCGTAAATCACTACTTCCTATAAACATAGAGTTAAACGCTGCTCCATCAAATGCTGCATTGGGCGTATTTCCTGAATAAGCGCTTATGTATGCACCCACGCGGTTGTCTGCTACAGGATTAGGGCCCGGTTCTAGTACTTTAGATACGAAACCGAAGATGGTTTCATCAGAAATAGCGAATTGGTCATACCTAGCAGATAAAGTATCCAATTGGAATGGGCCATTTAATGCAGTAGCAGCATGATTAGTGGCGGCCTGGTAGTTCCCCATTAAAAAGTAGATTTTAGCTAAGTAGGAATTAGCAGCATAGGAAGTCGCATACACATCATTAGAGGTAGGTAAGTTTTGCTCCGCAAATATTAAATCTTCCAAAACAGAATTGTACACTTCCTGAACAGTAGATCTAGGTTGAGATTCTTGAGAAGGCTCTGTTCTAAGAATAACACCTAAATGTGAATTACCAGATGTGTATCCGAAAGGTTGTCCATATAATTTCACTAACTCCCAGTGACTAACTCCTCTGATAAACTTGGCCTCGGCTTCCATCCGAGTTCTATCGGCATCTGAAAGTCCGTCTACCAAATCAAAATTTTCCAAAATAGCATTACTTCTGAAAATTGAAAAGTAGAAGTCATTATACACACCATTGGTCAAGCCGTTAAAATCACCAGCCTCACGGTTGTATATGTCTGTTAAGTTTTGGTTGTTAGGATTTACACCATTTAAATTATCGCTTAGTAGTTCATTAATAAACTGCACATCACCATCATATGTATTAGCGAATACGTCATAGCAGGAGTTGAGTAGGCGTTGCAAATCATCTGCTGTTTCTAAAGCGTTTTCTGCTAATACTACACCATCATCTGTAGGTCCAAATTCTAGTAGATCATCACATCCCGTGCTAAGTGCTGCGATACTGAAAAGAGATATATAAAGTAATTTCTTCATGTCGTTTAACTTAGAGGTTAGAATGATAAATTGATTTGAACAGAATAGGACCTTTCCTGAGGAGGGGTGAGGTAAGTAATGTTTCCACTCAAGTTTCTGTCCTGTGGATTTTCGAAATCTCTTACTATCTCTGGATCCAGTCCAGGGAAGTTAGTTACTGTAAATACATTGGTAGCAGAGAAAGCTACTCTCATACCTGTGATATTCTTATTTCTGATTTTAAACCCAGGAACGTTATAACCGAGAACTAATCTTTTTAATCGAGCATAATCTGCATCGTACACATAAAGGCTAGTGTTAAACCACGGAGAGTTATCTCCCGGATCGAACCCATATTTGGTTTCATCAAACGTAAGCTGTGGGTATAAGGCTTCATCTCCTGGCTGAGTCCATCTGTCCAAAATATCAGCTCTCATGTTCCAGTCTGTCATTAACCCCAACTGTCTTTTCCCTGATGAATCGAATATCTTGGCTCCTAAACTCACATTGATTAAGGCTGTTAAGTCCCAGTTTTTATACTTAAATGTGTTATTCAATCCCATAATCACATCAGGCAAACCATCTCCAACATAGGCTCTTCCGTTTTTGAAATCGTAATCGGATGTTTCATTTCCTTCTAAATCTAAGAATACCGGTTCTCCGGTTTCAGAGTCTACATGGCTAAATGGAACTAACATAAATGATCCAATAGGCTTTCCTACAATAACACGAGTATCATTGGTTCCACCTGAAACTGCATCAGGGGTATAGTTTCCAATGCTTACTATTTCATTATAATTCCTAGCGAAGTTCATATCTGAAGTCCACTGGAAGTTCTTTTTAACGATGTTATTGGTTCTTAAAGTCAATTCATATCCCCTGTTTAACACTTCAGCAGCATTGTCCCAAAAGTTAGAGAAACCTGTACTAGGTGAAACCTGTACTTGCATTAGTACATCTGTACTTCTCTTGTTGTAATAAGCCATTTCCATGGTTACTCGATCTTTCCAAAGTCCAGCTTCTAATGCAATGTCAAAAACATTTGAAGTTTCCCATTGTAGGTTTTCATTTCCTAATTGAGTAGGGTAGATAATAGTTTGACCGTTGTACGAGATATTGCTGTCCTCATAAAGAGGGAAACGTGCATTCTTATCTATATCAGCATTTCCAGTAATTCCATAAGAAGAACGGACCTTTAAGAAGTTAATCGTTTTGTTATCCTTTAAAAAGTCCAATTCAGATAGTACATAACCTACTGATGCGGATGGGAACCATCCGTATCGGCTGTTAGACCCGAATATAGATGATCCATCTACTCTGTTGGTCACCTGTGCATACAGTCTATCGTTATAGCTGTAATTGATCCTCCCGAAGTAAGAGATGAAAGCCCATCGTACGGCATTATTTCTATTTACAGAAGTAGCTTCTGAATCGAAGCTGTCACTTAGTGCAGTAGTAGTAGCATTACCAAAATAAGAATCACCAGATAGAGATTTGCTACGCTGGTATTCAGAACCCAATAGGAAGTTCCACTTGTGCTTTTTACTTCGGTTTAATAAATAGTTGGCAGTAAGATTGGTGTTGTAGTTGTTTACCCAAGTCACCCATCTATTGGCTTCTCCTGTTCCAGCATAATCATCTTGACCAACTTGTGTGATTTGCTCATTGGTATATCTATCCTCCTTAATGTCTAAGTAGTCATAACTCCCAGTAGCTCTTATGTACAGGTTCTTGATCGGTTCCCAGTTTAAACCGATGTTTGTTATAGACCTGTTCTCGGTAGTAAACCATTCTCTGTTTTCTCGGTATGCTACTAGATTAGGAATGTTTCCATTCATTAAAAAGTAATCACTTCTTTCGTTGTCATCCATAAGCGAAGCACTTTCTTCTAATACAGGATAAATAGGAAGTGCAGTACTCATAGCAGAACCTAATCCACCACTCCATGCAGCATCTACTTTGGTGTTCTGCCCACGACTAATACTCTGAGAAAAGTTGATTTTGAATTTTTTAGTGACACTAAAATCCACATTGGCTCTTCCACTAATTCTCTCGTAGCTGTTTCCTATAAAAAAAGACTCATTGTCATCATAAGTGAAGTTGAAAAAAGCCTTGACTTTATCTGTTCCTTTATTAGCAGATAAGCTGTACATCTGCTTAAATCCAGTTCCTAAAGTTTCGTCTACCCAGTCAGTATCGTATTGGCTAGCTTCTAAAAAAGCAGTTTCTCTTACAGATGCCGCATCATTCTCAGTAGAATAGTTAGGAAGCCATACATATCCAGTTCCACCATCATTCTCCCAAGCTTCTTGTCTTAGTTGTAAATACTCTTCAGTGTTTAACATATCAGGAACAGAAGCAGGAGTGGAAATTCCAAAACGAGTGGTGAAATCAAATGATAATCCTTTCTTTTTAGCTCTTTTGGTAGTAATAAGCACCACACCATTAGCTCCTCTAGATCCATAAATTCCAGTAGCTGCAGCATCTTTTAAAATCTCTATTGATTCTATATCCTGTGGGTTAATGTTAGCCAATGGGTTGTTGTTTAACGCACCGCTATTGCCACGCAGAAATTGATCTTGTGAAATAGGAATTCCATCTATTACATAAAGTGGATCTCCACCAGCCGAAATAGAAGCTACACCTCTAATCCGAATTAAACTTCCTGATCCAGCTAATCCTGATCCAGTAGAAACCTGAACTCCGGCCGCTTGTCCTTGAAGAGCAGCTTCAAAACTAGGAACGGGAATATTGCTTATTTCTTTCCCATCTATACTTTCTATAGAACCTGTGATTTCTCTTTTTCTTTGAACTCCATAACCTACTACTATTACTTCGTCAGTATAGATAGATTCGCCTTTTAGGGTGATGTTCAGGTTTTGAGTCTCACCACTTTTTAATGTGACAGTCTTCTTTTCTGGAGCATATCCTATAAAGCTATAGGTGATAGTATGTGTTCCAGGAGCTAGAGCTAAGGTATACGATCCGTTCAGTTCAGTAGAAGCTGAGTATTCCGTTCCTTCTACATATATATTCACAGAAGGAAGACTTTCAGAATCTTCATCTGTAACAGTTCCTGTAATTACCTGAGCTCCCACAGTGTAGGAAGTAAGAATTAGAAACACTAGAAATATTTTCTTCATGTGTTATAGGTGGTGTAAGGTTTCTTTAAAAATACTATTATCATAATCATTGAAGTAAATCTGTCTCTTATACACATCTGACGCTGCCGACGAATAGAGAGG
>CAJXOV010000087.1 GCA_913057815.1 uncultured Flavobacteriales bacterium | reverse complement strand
ATGTTATAGAAATCATTCATGATTTCGAGGCAAATGCAAAAAGTAGAGAAATAACTGTAAACCTTGTTGGTTTTGAAGAATTTGATGCCGCTGCGCATCTAGTGGACTTCGAAAAAACAGTAGGATTACCAAAATAAATTAAGAACAGTATATAAAAATTCGATATAAGATGAACGCACAAACAGTAGAAACTCAAGCTCAAATAACACCAGCTAAAGCGCTGGAATTACTTAAAGAAGGAAACCTAAGATTTGTAGAAAACAAGAAAGTTGATAGAGATTTATTAGGGCAGGTGGCTCAAACTAAATCAGGTCAATTCCCATTTGCTACGGTTCTGCACTGTATAGATTCTAGAGTGTCAGCGGAATTAATCTTCGACCAGGGAATAGGAGATTTATTCAGTATAAGAATCGCTGGAAACTTCGTGAATGAGGACATCCTAGGAAGCATGGAATTTGCATGCAAACTGGCAGGAACTAAAGTCTTAGTGGTTTTAGGTCATACACACTGCGGAGCGGTAAAAGGAGCTTGTGACAGAGCCGAACTAGGAAACCTTACAGGTATGCTAAGCAAAATCACTCCAGTGGTAGATGCAGTAGAAGTAAACTATGAGCAAAAAGGTTCTTCAAACAAGGAATTAGTGCAGGAAGTAGCTAATCATAATGTAAAGAGAGCAATTGAACAAATCATTGAGCATAGTCCGGTATTAGCAGGAATGGAAGACAATGGTGAACTTCTAATTCAAGGTGGAATGTATGACATAGAAACTGGTAAGGTAACCTTCGAAGGTTATTAATTGAAACTCGCGGGAAATAAATCTGCCGGACCGCTTTGGGCTTTATTTTTTGCCGCCCCTTTTATTGGGCTGTATCAAATCACTTCATATTTCCAAGAAGGAATCGGACAACATATTGTTATGTTTTCAGCAGTTTTTATTCTTCTAATAATATGGCTGATCATTTTTATAAAAGTTCTAAAAATGTTCAAACGAAAAAAAGAATAATAGTGAAAAAGCCATCTTTAAAAAGATGGCTTTTTTCTTATAACAAATCGATTTCAATTAAAATGGAGCGGCCACGGCTTCCTTTTTATCCAGTAATAAAAACTCATTCATTACTACTTCCGAAACGTACTTTTTTACGCCTTCTTTGTCTTCATAAGAACGGTTAGAAAGTTTTCCTTCAAGTGCCACTTCCGAACCCTTCTTCAAAAGCTTATTTGCTAGTTCGGCAGTCTTTCCCCAAGCCACTACATTATGCCATGTGGTATCAGTTACTTTTTCACCTGCTTTGTTTTTATAATACTCATTAGTGGCTACAGAAATACGTGCTACACTGTTTCCATTGTCTAATGTTTTTAATTCTACATCTGCTCCTAGGTGTCCTATTAATTGTACTTTGTTTCTTAATGCATTCATGATACTAATTATTTATATTTCGTTTCGTTCAGTCCTTGTAACTAAACTCGGTGCAAAGTTGAGCACACTTCCTAAGTCGAAGCATACCTTAAGCACTTATGGTCGTTTATAAGTAATTTTAATCACTTGTCTTCGTTTATATACCTTATTTATATACGATATCAGCAACTAAGTAAATTAAAAAATAATTCAATAAAATCAATTAAAATTATGTTTAGCCCATTATTCAGCCCTAAAAGCCGAAGAAAACTGAGTAGGTTTTACAATCATTTCTATTACTCCATGCTAAATGTAGTGTAGTTAATTACCTTAGCGCTCCATGTCTATATCCATAAAACATACACTACATTTTATAGATTCTCCTGACGGATTTCTAGCAGATATAGCGGTGCCAAACACCATGCTTCTCATAGACGAAAACGTGAAAGAACTTCATGGAAAATATTTCGAAAAGTATAATTCTATAACTATTCCATCTGGTGAAAACCAAAAAAAAATGGAAGTAGTAGAGTCCATTATTGACAAATTACTTGATGCGGGAATAGATAGAAATGGGACAATTATAGGAGTCGGTGGTGGAGTAGTTACCGACCTCACGGGATTCGTTTCGAGCATCTATTTAAGAGGTGTTAATTTTGGGTTTTTTCCTACCACTTTACTAGCTATGTGTGATGCTTCCATCGGAGGAAAAAACGGGATTAATTTCGGGGCATATAAAAACATGATTGGCACTATTACACAGCCAAATTTTATAGCATTTTATCCTCCATTTTTAAACACTCTTTCCGATCGAGAATTCAATTCTGGAATGGCAGAAGTGATCAAACATGCTGTGATAAATGGAGGAGCGTTGCAAAAGTTTCTTCAAGAAAACACTCGATCTGAAATCCAAGAAAATCCAGAAAAACTTAAAGAACTTTGTCAGTTAGCGACTGAAGTAAAAGTGAATGTAGTGGAACAGGATGAAAAAGAATCTGGACTTAGAAAAAAATTAAACCTAGGCCATACCATAGGCCATGCCATAGAATCTACTAGTGATTTTACGCATGGAGAATGTGTGGCTATAGGAATGGTTTTGGCAGCCAAAATAGCTGTAAGTAGAAGGCTGGCTAAAGTGGATTTGATGAGAGACATAATTGCTTATTGCAACGCGTATAACCTACCCACACATACTCCATTAGAACCTAAAGTACTGATGGAGAAAATAGTGAAAGACAAAAAACGTAGAAGCTCTGAAATAGATTTCATAATGCCATATGCCTTCGGTGATGTGCGTGTTTTCACGTTAGAGATAGACGAATTAGAACACCACCTTAAAGAACTGGCCCATGAGTAAAGTATTTGTTTGCATAAACGGAAAAACATTGGCCGAATGCCAAGAACAAGCCGCGGGAAAACATGCTGCGGAACTAAGATTGGATTTGGCTCCAATAAACCCTTTGGAGATAAAACGTTTATGGCGAAGCTGTGAAGAATGGATTTTAACACTGCGCAGTGATTTCACAAATAGACCAAACTGGAAGGAAGTATTTAAATTCTGTTTGGATCTAAAGCCTGTTTATGTGGATATAGATTCGGAACTCCCTGAAGCCATTAAAAAAGAAGCCGTAGAATGGGTAAAAGCCTCAAGTGCTGAGCTCATGCTATCCTATCATAATTTTGAGGAAACTCCTGAACTGGAGGTTCTTTTAGATGTAGTCTCTAAACTAAAAGCTGATGGTGCGGATGTGGTAAAAATAGCATGCATGGCTCAGGAAGAAGAAGATAATCTCACGGTGATGGACTTATACCGAGAGCACAAAAGATTGGTAGCTTTCTGCATGGGTGAAGAGGGAAGAGAAAGCCGAGTGACGGCCTTATTTTTTGGAGAAAAAATGACTTACGCTGCTGCTTCAGAAAATAATATAGTGGCTCCTGGCCAATTGACTTATGGAGAATTATCTGACTTGTTAAACCTTGGTTTTGATGATGAGTAGTCTTTTAATTGTTAATAGTGAAGGATGAATTATTAATGCGGGATGCTACTACTAAGTTAGTCGGGAATCATATCTTTTCTGTTTTAGTCTAGGGTCTTATTTTAATTATTAATGGTGAAGGATAAATTGTTAATGCGAGATGCTACTACTAGTTTAGTCCAGAGTTAAATACTGGGTTAACGAATAATAAAAATTGAAATCCAAATGTCGAAAGTCGAATCTCAAATAAAGACTATAAAGCCTTTTAAGTTTTCTGGAGAACTGAATGCTATGACCTCTAAAAGTTATTTGCAACGCGCTTTGGCTTTGGCTAGTTTAGCTGGTGAAGCTTCAGTTTTAACTAATGTACAATGGTCAGCAGATGGGTTGGCTGCGGCAGATGTAATTCGTCAGCTTGGGGCGGATGTTCATGAGGAATTCAGAAAACTTACCATCACTCCTAATATCTCAGATTCAGAGAAAGAGATTCTGTTGAATATTGGGGAATCAGGCTTGGGATTGAGAATGTTCTCAGGGTTAGCTTCTTTGAAGAATCAAGCTGTTACTATAACTGGAAAAGGTTCGATTCTAGAACGTCCAATAGCTCCAGTTATGGAAACTCTATCAGCCTGTGATGTGAAAGTTTCTAGTAAAGAAGGGAAATTACCTATTACTATTTCAGGAAAACTAAGGGGTGGAGACTATACTGTAGACGGTTCTTTTAGCTCACAGATTCTTACTGGATTATTGATCTCGCTCCCACTGGCTGATGGAGACACTACGCTAACTGTAAAAAATTTAAAAAGTATTCCTTACATAGATATGACCTTAGAGTTGGTCCAGCTTTTCGGTGCAGAAATCACACATGATGACTACCAAGTTTTTCATATAAAAGGAAACCAATTATATAAGGGAACTTCCTACTCTGTGGAAGGTGATTGGTCCGGAATGGCTAATCATTTAGTGGGAGCTGCTATTTCTGGAAGTGTAACTATTTCTGGATTAAATGAGCATTCACTTCAAGCCGACAGAGCTATTTTAACGGCACTAGAACGCACTGGTGCTTCTGTATCATGGAGTAATGGAGATATCACCGTGAAACAATCTCAGAACCTTCCTTTCGAAATAGATGCTACACATTCTCCTGATATTTTTCCTCCACTGGTAGTATTGGCATGTGCTGCTAAGGGCATTTCTAAAATCACCGGTATTCACAGACTTACCCATAAAGAAAGTGACCGATTAGCTTCATTAATAGAGACATTTGGGAAATTAGGTGTTACTCTCACTACAGAAGGAGACACACTTTTAGTTCATGGAACAGGAAGTGTTTCTGCAGGGACTATTCACAGTTTTAATGATCACAGAATAGCCATGGCTGGATGTATAGCAGCCTGTATTTCTGATGGTTCTATTAAAATAGAAAAAGCTGATGCTGTGAAAAAGAGTTATCCTTTGTTTTTTGAGGAGTTGGATGTGTTTTTTAAGGACTAAATTAACTAGTACAACTGCTGGCCGAAGAATATTCCGAAAATAGCTAAGTCTGATACGTTTACAAATCCATCTCCACTCATATCACCAGTAGTAAATTCATGCACATCAGCAGACGACCACTCTTCTAAAAACCCTCCCACATCATGTACTGTTATAAATCCATCTCCATTATAATCCCCTAGATATTGTAATATACATTGACAGTCAGTATCGTAATATGAATTGTTAAACTCAATGTAATTATTACATGATTGTCCAATATATCGGCAGGCACTTAATGTTGGATTGTTATAATTACATGCAGTCGGGTCAATGCAGCCCATTTGAGAATAAGCCTGCTGAAGAGAACCAATGAATAAAAGTGTAAGAAAAAAGTTTCTCATATCATTTACCTCTGAATATTTTTCGAAGTTAGAGGAAATTTCATGCCGTTAAGAATGACTAGCTCCTTTCCTTCCTTGTTAAACAATCTTATCACTATTCTGGAAGAGGAAAACTCTGACCAAACGCTCCTAAAAAACCACCTAGATCCGAAATATTTATAAATCCATCTCCTGTGAAATCTCCTGCTATATTCATTAGATTAACACTAGCACCAAAGGCCCCGAGGAATCCCCCTAAGTCAGCAACATTAACAAATCCATCTCCTGAAAAGTCTCCTACTATTATCTCAATACAAAAACAACTTTCATCAAAATAAGAATAAGTGAAATCTGCATTATCACTACATACATCACCAATATAAGAACATGAATAAACTTCATACACAGCAAATTCATTGTAATTACAAGCCAAAGGGTCTAAGCAGCCTAATTCTTCTTCGGGTATAACGTCTACATTCAAGGTTCCTTCTCCATGTGGACTGACAGGTGCGTCCGAATTAGCACCTAATTGGATCAAATAAACATCTCCAGCTGTTAAAAGAACTTCACCATTGGTAACAGGAAGTAATTCATCATTTGGAAAACAAGATATTGAGTGGAAATCATCCTCTAAACACACTCCCTGCCATAGTGAAAATGCCGTGGGAAATTCTGCGTCTACACTTATCCTATGCCATCCTGAAACAGTAGGAATATATTCATACCATAAGTCGTATACCAGGGTTGATGAACAGCTGTACTCACTAGTATTAGTAAGTACATTATGCCAGCTTTCTTCTTCTCCAGCTACTACTTCTCTAGGTGAACAACACCTGCTGTGCGCAGATTCGAAAATACAACATGAAGTATCAAATCCGCCAATTATGCCCAAACAGTCTCGAGTTCTAATATTAGAATCATAAGACGTGAAGCAAGTATGAAGACACGGGTAATAATAGCTACAACAAGAGAAATCATTCCCTGATTCAACCCCAGAACAATCAAATAAAGCATCTGGATTATAGCTTAAAGAAGTAGGGTCAATACAATCAGACTGTGAAAAAGAATGTGCGCCCAGCCCAATGCATAATACTAGAAGTAAAAGAGTTTTCATAAGAGAGTATAATTAGTTGACCACAAGTTAAAATAAACAAGACACTAATCCAACTCTTTCTCCTTTTAAACTCTTACCTAACAATTAGTTTCATCGTAAACCGTCTAAGGAAAACTCTGACCAAAAATCTCTAAGAATCCACCAACATCTGATGTATTTACACATCCATCTCCAGTGAAATCTCCTGCTGAGAGCTCCTGATAATTGCAAGAACCAAACACTCCTAAGAATCCACCTAAATCGGTCACGTTTATCGAACCATCTCCTGTAAAATCTCCAAGGATTTGTTCCAAACAATTACAGTTTTCATCCACATAAGACGCTGTATAATCTGGATTCAGCGAGCACTCATCTCCGATATACAAACACGAATAATCATCATAGATAGCTAAGCTGGAATAATTACAAGCATTTTCATCTGTACACCCTTGATTTAATCCTTCTGAACTATAGCTTAACCCTTCTATGGGTGAATTACAGTGACTGTGAACAGTGGTACCCTCGCCAAAATCATTAGTTGTAAGGTTGAGTTCATATTCAAATATTCCATCAGTAGTGAATTGTCCTAAGAATACAGAATTATTAACCCCCACTCCCATTCCATTTACATTACCCTCAAAAGTAAAAATAGATGCTCCATTTACGCTATTCGCTATAATATTTCCTCCTGCTGCAAAACCTGCTCCCCACGTGTCAACAAAACTTGGAATGGAATTCATATAAGTAGGTCCTGTGACAAATGCCCAAGGCCCACCTTCATTAAATGGTAATCCAATACTACCGCTTGAATCATACAATCCGATACTAACATATGATGTATAAAAAGACGCCTCTCCTAATTCTCCCGGAAAACCACCTCCAAAAGCCTGAGGAATGTCAAGCACATAACATGACCCCACTACTGGGCTAATATAAAATTGTGTCGTAGATGTAAATGATAATTGGCATTCACTATCCCCATGATAAGCAAGCAACATGTCTTGAGGGTTAGAAAATTGAGCAAACAGCCTATAGGATGTTTGATCCTCTAATAGGGAATTATCATGGGTAATTTGTTCCACAAATACCTGATTCAGCTGTCCATTACTAAGAAAGCACACAGACATAAATAAAGTAGATAAAAATAAATATTTCATAAGATTATTAGCTAGTTACGTTAAACATAACATAAATAATAACTCGTTTTACATATTTAACTTGAGTACATAGTCTCGTTTTATATTCAAACTTTCGCTAAACTTAATCTGTAATAGCTGAGCAGTTTCACTAGTCAAACTAACAGATAATTTCACAGTTTCCAATTGAGTTCCTCTATCATTTAAAACAATAGCTGTAATCTCTCCTTCGTAACTAGTCAAGCCCATAGCGTATACTTCTACTATGTTCTTCCAATCCGAAGTTTTTTGAAGATCTCTAATCTCCATACTCGCTACTTTTAATAGCTCTGGTGAAACTACCAACTTTACATCTTTAGCGGGATTAAAACTTTCTGTAACATCATCAGCTACATTTTCAGTGGCGTTTCCTAATCTTTTAGTGTCTTCATCTACACCTTCCATCGTTTCATTAACTGTTTTTTGCATGGCCGCACAACTGGCCATTGAAACAGCTATAATTACTATTGTATCTGTCTCTTATACACATCTCCGAGCCCACGAGACCTCTCTACA
>CAJXOV010000086.1 GCA_913057815.1 uncultured Flavobacteriales bacterium | reverse complement strand
GGCTCGGAGATGTGTATAAGAGACAGGTATCATATTACCATGTAAGAATGGAGCGGAGTTTTTAACAGAAACTCTGCTTTCTATTCAGAACCAATCATTTGTTGATTGGGAATGCATATTTGTAGATGATCATTCTACTGATAAATCCATCGAAATTTTCAATGAGTTTGGTAAGTCAGATTCACGTTTTAGCTCATTAAGGAACACGGGAAATGGGGTTATTCACGCGTTGCAATGCGGGTATAAACATTCCAAAGGAAAGTTCATCACTCGAATGGATGCCGATGATCTCATGCCAAAAAGCAAGCTAGAAAAACTCCTAGAAGTATTAATAGAGAAAGGGGTAGGACATGTAGCCACCGGAAAAGTCCGATACTTTGATACATTAGGAGAAGGATTTAAAAAATATGAAGAATGGCTAAATAAGCTCATAGACGAGGACAGCCACAGAGCACATTTATATAAAGAATGTGTGATAGCATCTCCTAATTGGATGCTTTACAGAGAAGATTTCGAAAGTATAGGAGCATTTGAATCTGAGGTATATCCCGAAGACTATGAATTGGTTTTTAGAATGTTTGAAGGAGGACTAAAAGTAGCAGCAGTAGATGAAGTCACCCATTTATGGAGAGATCATGAATTACGTGCGTCTCGAGTATCACCGTTATACGCAGCCAATACTTTTCTGCCATTAAAACTAGGTTGGTTTCTGAAGTTGAATAGAGATCAAAGAAAATCTCTCGTTTTATTAGGGGCAGGTAAAAAAGGAAAAGCCATAGCCAAAGAACTTCAAAACCTAGGAATGAAATTTAGTTGGCAAACAAATAACCCTAAGAAAATAGGACATGTTATTTATGATGTAGAAGTTCAAGACCAAAGTTTACCCGAAAAAGTGGACTCACAAGTTCTAGTAGGAGTGAGTAGTCCAGGTGAAGTTTTAGAATTAGAAGGAGAACTAAAAGCTAAGGAGTACGTTTTAGGAAAGGATTACTTTGTGGTAGTTTAAAAGAAACTTAGAATGAGAAGTACAATTAAAACTGTAAAATAGCATCCTTGAAAAAAACAGATAAACCCATTCGGATAAGCATGATCACATTTCTAATGTTGATTCTACTTAGTCTATTAGGTATGGCTTTAAAGGAAAACTATGGAGCTTGTAATTTTACAGTGGCAGGTTTATTAGTTCTAGTTATTCTGGTTTTACTCATTGGAAACAAGAGTATAGCTTGGCACCATAAAGAATATACATACGAAAAAATGGTTGTAGCCATATGGGTTCCATTTGGAGCCGTGGTTTGTTACATTCTAAGTGTTTATGCTGAGTTAGGTAGTGTGTTAGCTGCAGGTATAGTTGGCACTTTAGCTTCTTTTATCCCTGAATTAAATAAACAATCAGCCTATTTGAAAAAAATGCCACCAGCTCTTTATTGTGGTGCTTTTGTGGGAATGTCAAGTGTAGTGGTTATGCCTTCTATTTGGCTGGTTTTAATAGCAGGATGTATGACTGGGGTTATTTATATTTTGGCTAAAAGCTTGTTTTTAGGCATGGGAGGAAAGCTTGGAACTATGGCTTTTGGTGGAGTAATCATTGTGGCATTTATAAACTGGTTGGTTTGATGAATGAACTAATAATAATTATCATCGGAATCCTAGGAGCTACAGTTACATTCTTTGTGAGTGATCACTTAAAGCAAGGAAGAGTGCGAGCTTCTGCTACTCTTTCATTATTAGTAAGCATGTTCTTTTATTGTTATCCTGAGGTGTTAAGCCCTTTTCTTACTAGTAATATTCCTTTAGTTTTTATAGGAGCATCTTTCATAGGAATGGTCACTTCTAGAGCTAAAGGAAACTATTTCAGGTTAGCTCTGGCAGGGTGTTTATTCAGCATTTTATACTTGAATAAAGATCAATTCTTTGAAGGGTATGGTGGAGCGTTGGGAGCATTAGCCTTCATAGCACTTTTCTCAACCATAACTTTTTCTGAGTTGATTTCAAAAAACACCAAACTTTCATCTGGGATTTCCACTCTTAAAAAAATGATTTTTAAATCAGGTCAATCTGAATGACTCAAGAGTATTTTTTACTTTGATATAGAAAATCGTAATCAAATGATGAGGCTCAAAGTTTAATACCAATTTGAACAAAGAGTTAAATATTACATTTTAGAGAATTGATTAATAGTACCCTTGAATTATTAAAAGAAACTAGGAATTGTCAATTGGTATAATTTTCAGAATATACTTGTATTCCCACTAAATTGCACCGCATAAGGAACGCATATGAAGCTCACAGAAATTAGAAATCTTACATGGAAAGGCAGTAGAGAAAAACCACTGATTTTAGATGCGTTTTGGCCTGAGGGTTCTGATAAACTGCCAGTGGTTTTATTCGCGCATGGCTATAAAGGATTTAAAGACTGGGGAGCGTGGGATTTATTCGGGAAGAAAATAGCTGAAGCTGGATTTTTGTTCATCAAGTTCAATTTCTCCTTTAATGGAGGAACGCTAGAACAACCTATGGATTTTCCGGATCTAGAAGCCTTTGGTAATAATAATTACTCTACAGAAGTAGGAGATATTTCTAGAATGATGGATTTCGTTTACCAATCTAATGTTCTTCCTAGAGAGCGAATAGATGAAACCAACACAGCACTCGTAGGCCATAGTAGAGGAGGAGGAATGGCTATTCTAGCGGCAGGATTGGATGATAGAATAAACAAGCTGGTCACTTTAGCTGCTATTTCAGACTTAGTAAGACGCCAGCCTACTGGTGCTCTCCTAGAAAGATGGAAAAGAAATGGAGTGAGTCATGTAATGAATAAAAGGACCAAACAACAGATGCCACACTTTTATCAGATGCATGAAGATTATATGGCTAATAAGCACATTTTCGATATTCCTATGATGGCTAAAAAGATCACTATTCCATGGCTTATCGTTCACGGAACCAGTGATGAGGCTGTAGGTTTTTCGGAGGCAGAAGAACTAATTGAGTTTAATCCTGAAGCTGAATTTGTGAAAATGGAGGGAGTAAATCACGTGTTCGGAGCTAAGCACCCATGGGAAGGAGATATATTGCCTTCTGATTTAGAAAAAGTGCTGAGTAAATTGAAAGTGTTTTTGAACCAATAATTACTTGTTTCCCCAGTAAATGCGTTCAGCTTTTATAGGAGCATTTTCTAAAGAAATATCATTTTGGATTTCAAATCCATTTTTAATATAAAATGCTGCGGGTGACTTATACGATTTTCCGTTTACTAGCTTGTATTCATTAGACTGAACAATCCATCCATATAAAGAAGTGTTCAGTTCTTTGGCCTTCTCTAAAAGCATAGATCCTAGGCCTTTGTTTTGAGCGTTGAAGTCTACTATCATAGCTAGTTGAGTCTTGTTATCTCTGCTGAAAGTCATCATCCAAGCTTCAAGCATATCATGAGAGTTAATGATCATAAAATGAGTCTTGTTGTCCAAACCGGCCAGATATAAAGAAAAGTCTTCTTCGGTTTTTAAAGCAATATCAATCGGATAATTTGAATTCCATAAGTCGAATATTTTCAACTTTAAGTCATCGGTTAATGATGTTACACTGGAAATCATATTGGAATTAAGGATATATAAATCTCATTTCTGTGATTAAATCATTCTTCACAGTATAGATAGCAGTAACTAATAGAACTTCTGATTCGTCAGCAGAAAATCCGGTAACCTTTTCGTGGTCTATTACTTTATTACCAATTACTATTCTGTTGGTAATTTCGCTATTGAGGTTAGGAGCGCTGGTGAAAAACTCAGCGTACATTTCTCTCAGTTCAGCTTTCCCTGATTTTCTGACCTCATTTGGATAGTTGAACACTTTAACATCTTCACTGAATAGCGCTAAGAAAGACTCCAGGTCTTGACTGTTATACGCTTTGAGTTGAGCATTGACAGTGCTAATAGCTGATTTTTCCTTTTGTGTATACGGGTTTTTATGATCTTGACCGTAAAAAGAAGCACTAACCAGAATTGATAAAACTACAAATATTACTCTCATGGGAATTATTAGAACTACACAAAGTAATAATATATACAGAACTAAAGGATGTTTTATCAATCAAAATTAGTCTTCATCCCATTGATTGATCAGTAAAGGCCAGTTAAGTAATGTTTGAAATCCATCGGCCACTTCATGACAATAGTATTAACTTTATCTAAATTATTAAACGAATTCGAAGCAGCCTTAAATGCGCAGATTACATAGTGCAACACAGCTCGTTGGGTTGAAATGAATAATTTGGTGTAAGAATTTCTCATTGTGGTATGCTATTGGGAGTAAAAAATCGAAAAATGAAACTTAAAAATGTATTTAAACTAACCCTTGGTCTTATTTTAGGATTGGGGATATCCAATTCGGCAGTCTGTCAAGAAACTGAGAATTCTCTTTTATATAAAGTAGAAGGAAAAGGGATCAAAACCTCTTATTTATTCGGGACGATTCATGTCATGCCTAATACTGATTTCGAATTAAAAGAAAAGGTAGAAGAGGCTTTTACAGCTTCTGAATTAGTGGTGTTAGAAATAGATATGGATGATCCATCTCTTCCGTTGGAAATGATGCAAAACTCAATGATGATAGACGGTTCTACACTGGATAAGCTATTCTCTGAAGAAGATTATAAGAAATTGGATGAGGAGCTTTTAGCTACTTTGGGAGTGAGTGTATCTATGTTCAATAAGATGAAACCATTCATCGTAAGTTCAATGTTATTGAGCAAGTATGTTGGAGATCAGCCAGCTTCGTTTGAAGGAACTTTTGTAGAGATGGCCGCAAAGCAGAAAAAGGAAATCTTAGGATTAGAAACAGTAGCAGAACAAATGGCTGTTTTTGATAAAATCAGTTATAAAACTCAGGCAGATCAAGTATCAGAAATGTTGAACGAAGATGAAGAAACTAAGGAGTTATTTAAAGCCATGGTAGAAGCGTATAAACAAGAGGATGCCGAGGCGTTGTATGATTTTTTAGTTGAAAATCATGATGGAACCGAAGAAGAGTTGGATTATATGTTAGACGATAGAAACGAAAAGTGGATTCCGAAATTCAAAGAATTATCTGCAGATAAAAAAGTGTTTTACGGAGTAGGCGCAGGACATTTAGGTGGAGATAAAGGAGTCTTAAATTTACTTGAGAAGGCAGGATATACGGTTACTCCTCTATAGAAAATTACAATTATTAAAGAACTAAAAAAGGACTTAATTAGGTCCTTTTTTATGTGAGAATATTTTTAAAGTGGCGTTGCAAAGCGCCTAAAAAGCTATTATTTTATTTTACCAATTCTAAGAGTTCATGAATGTACTCTAGAAAGTACTCGTAATCTTCAGAATTAGACTCATGAGTGTTCAGCAGAAGCTTGCTCTTTTTAAGATAAGCTTTAGCAGCTTTTGGATCTGTTGGAATACTAAATTCGGCCAAGTATATGTAAAATTCAAAATATTCAGGATAAAGCTCTACACCTAATTCATATAACTCCAAAGCATGCGCACTAAAATTATCATTGGTTAAATATCTAGAGGCTATCCCATTGATGTCTGATACTTCCAAAGAAAAATCCTTATCCATGAAATCAGAACTTGCTTGAATCTTGTTCAATTCCATTTCTATGCTTTCAGGGAATTCCTTCAACTGATAATTCATATCCACTTCTGCTATGTGAGTGAATCTATAGCTGTATTCTTGAAATAACTTAGTAAAAAAAATAGGATTAGAAACTAAAGGCACGGCATTATGTGCAGATTGATCAGCAGTGTAAAATTCGATATCTTCAAAAAATCCCGGGTAGGTTTTTCTTACATCCTCTATGGCTTGTCTGTGGTATTTATCTTTAGACTGATGCGCTCCGCCTACTGAAATAAATATTTTATCAGTAGGTACGGAGTATAAACTCATCCAAGTAACTAAGGTTTCAAGCTCATCCATAGGGGAGTGAGCAAAAACAGCTGAATAAAATTCTGGTGAATGTGCTAAGCTATATAGAGCAAACGATGCAGACATAGAATGACCGATTAATAATTTAAAACCATTGGAAGGATAGGATGGTTCTAATACTTCCATTACTTCTTCAGTAATAAATTTGTGGAGTGCCAGTGTGGCCTCTCCATCATCAGGAATAGCACATTCCGCTATTCTATCCTCTAGTGGGATTTCTACTATTATTCCAGAAGGAATTTCCTTTGTAAAAGTTAAATATTTTATAGTAGAAATAGCGGGATTAACCAACCATTCATGCTGTGCATCTAGTATAATATACAATGGTCGCTTTACCTCTTCAGTTTGATATTTAAAGAATTCAGGAGTATGAACTACTATTTTTCTATTCGTTTGAAAAGATTCAGAAAAAAAATCAAGGGTATCTATTCTCTGTGCTGAAATATCCTCAGGAATTGAGATTAAGATCAGGATGAATAGTGAAAATCGTTTGGCTAAATACACGAAGCCTAACTTACCTATAAAAGCTCAGAATTCAAAAAGAATATAATATCCAACCCAATAATGCCCCACCTATAATGGTATAAATAGCATTGGGCTTTTTCGTGAAAAAAGTATAGCCTATACTAACCGCTGCTATCACCCAAGCTGGCCAATCTATTAAGCTTTCTGTAGCCATGCTAATAAGAACAGCTAACATCACAGCTACTGCAGATATATTAACTGCATCTAAAAAATAACCAAGAATTTTAATCTTTCTCATCTTGAGCATATAGTCATGAAAAACCCATACAAATATGAAAGAAGGAAGAAATATGCCAAATGTGGCTGCTAAAGCTCCTGTAAATCCGCCCAATTGATAACCAATAAACGTAGCAGTCGATAACACAGGGCCGGGAGTGAATTGACCAACTCCTATAGCATCCATAAGTTGAGGAAGAGTCATTAACCCTCTACCTATAAGTTCAGGCTCTAAGTATGCAAAAAGCACATAACCACTACCATACAATATCGATCCAACTTTAAGAAAAGTGAAGAAAATTCCCCAAGTAGAAATTGTAGATCCAGCCATACCGGCAGTCATCAATCCTAATGTGAAACTGTTTAAAGTGTTTCGGCTTTTGTTTCTGAAAAAGAAGTAAAGCATCCCGAATATTCCACCAGCTAAAAGGGCTAAGACTTCATGAACACCCAACAGAGCAGATGCGAACACTATTACTCCAATGATTCCTAATTCCCAACCTTTGAGAGCCTTTTTTCCAAGTTTGTAAACTGCTGCTGCTATAACAGCTAGAACTGCAGGAGTAATTCCTTTGATGAATGGAGCTACTTCTGGCAAGCTACCATATTCAACATACAAGTAGGCCAATATTACAGTGATTAAAACAGCAGGGAAAATAAAAGAGAAACCAGCTACAAATAATCCCATGACACCACCACGCTTGTAGCCACAGTGCATAGTCATTTCTGTAGAGTTAGGGCCAGGAATAATATTAGTAGCACCTATTAAATCTAAAAATTCTTGATCTGTCATCCATTTTCGCTTCTGGATGATTTCTTCCTCCATCATAGCTATATGTGCAGCAGGTCCACCAAAGGCAAACAAACCTAACTTAAAAAAAACAGTAGCAATTTCCTTCATTTCAAAATTAAAAAATTCAGCGTCAAATTTAATTATTATGAAACAGGTTGATGTTAAGGAAGTATTATGTTTTCCATTTATCTATCATGGTTTTCACGGATATGGATATTAATTCTTCTAGTACACCTATATGAATATCGCTCAGGTTATTTACGTAAAGACATGATTTACCAATTTTATGTTTTCCAAGCTTCTTTAAAAGATCTGTATGATTTTCTGCTCCGCTCATTAAATAGATGCTCATTTTGGCAGCTCTAGGAGAAAATCCAATTAATGGCCAATCCCCGGTTTTACCCGATGCGTAGGTGTATGTGTACTCTCCAAAACCCACAATACTTCCTCCCCACATTTGAGGTGATTCACCTGTGATGGTTTTCATTAATTCAAGAAGCTTTAAACCTGTCTCTTATACACATCTGACGCTGCCGACGAATAGAGAGG